>CAIYOE010000112.1 GCA_903927775.1 uncultured Micrococcales bacterium
CATTGGGTCATCGCCGCGGGCAAGTGCCGCGACCTGGATTCCGTCTTCGTCAACCTTTACCCACACGCGGCGCCTTGGAATAACAAGAGACATGATTAGACCCGCAAGTGACAACAGGGCAAAGAACAAAACCCATCCCTGGCCCGGGTTGTAATCCACGTCTAGTGCGGCATAGCGTCGCAGTGAATCAAAGGAAACCGTTCCTAGACCGTTTGGTAGGTTCGCGGAGTCACCGATGCGCAGCTTGATGCTCTCGACTTTGGTCTTACCACCGGTGAGCTGCTTGAGGCCGTGAACTGCCAAACTAAAGGCGTTGCTCGGGATTCCGCTGTCTAAACCAAGGTTGCCCTCGTAGACATTCATGGTCATCAGCGGCGAGGCCGGTGCCGGGTAGACGCTGGTGTAGGCCTTGGTCTTGAGCTGTGCCGCCGTCGGGTAGAAGAAGCTCAAGATACCAAACTGCTGTGGCTTGGCATCCGGGACTTTGATAACACCCAGCGATGTCATGTTGGCGTCCTGCGGCAGATACTCCACCGGCCCACTGAACGCAATATTTCCCTTGCCATCATGGATGGTGATGACCGGCGCGTAGCCGTTACCGGTTAGGTACACTTTGGCACCTGGGATTTCGGCCGGCTCGTTTACCCGAATCACCGTGGACTTGGATTTGAGATCGCCGCGCTGCTTTAGGCTCACGTGCGCGGCAAAATCCAACGGCGTTCCCAGGTTGGTTTTGTTTTTCAAATCGTAGGTGACGTCGAAACGATTCAAGGTCGCGCTAAAGGCGGTGAGCTGATTTTGGTTGAACGCGATACCCGGGCTGAATGAGTCGTAGCCGGCAAGGTTGTTCACAAAGGTGTCGCCTTCGACCAGCACGCGCTGGCCACTGTAGCTGTAGGCTCCACCAAAACCAACACTGATCAGCACACCCACCAAGGCCATGTGGAACACGAGGTTTCCGGTCTCGCGCCAGTAGCCGCGCTCGGCGGCCACCGAGTCATCGGTGCGCACCACGCGATAGCCCTGTTTCTTGAGCTGGGCGAATGCTGCGTCTAAGGCGCGGGAACGCTTTTTTGGCCCGACTTTTGCGCTCTGGAATGCTGGCATGCGAGAGAGATTGGCTGGAGTGGCAGCCGGTGGGCTCATCAATGCCTTGTAGTGAACGGCGATTCGCGGGATGACGCAACCAATCAGCGATGTGAAAAGCAAGATGTAAATGGCGCTGAACCAGGCGGAACTGTAGACATCGAAAAGTTGGAACTTGTCCAAAATTGGCGCCAGGGTTGGGTTGCTCTGAAAGTAAGTGGTGACTCCGTTTGGGTCGGCGGTGCGCTGTGGGTAAAGCGACCCGGGAATCGCTGCGGCGGCTAGGAACAGCAGCAACAGAAGCGCGGTGCGCATGGATGTTAGTTGGCGCCAAATCCAACGTGCCCAGCCCAAGAGACTCAGGTTGGGTTGGTTGATCGCCGCGGGTTCAGCAGCCGAAACGTGGTCGTCTGGGCGGCCGGTCACGCTGGTCCCGCTGCGAACCTTGAGGTTCGGGTCCTGAGCGTCTCCGCTGTTTTTCTTAGAGCGCTGGGAGGTAGCCAACGATCGCCTCCTGAACTTGAGC
>CAIYOE010000113.1 GCA_903927775.1 uncultured Micrococcales bacterium
CGTTGATGCTGACATCGATGTTGTAAGGATCGAACTCGGCCGAGGTGGTGCCTACCGCCGCTAGCACGCGACCCCAGTTTGGGTCATTGCCAAACACGGCTGCCTTGAAAAGGTTGTTGCGGGCGACCGAGCGTCCTACCTCAACCGCGTCGTCGTCGGAGGCGGCACCGACTACCTCGATATAAATGTCGTGGCTCGCACCCTCGGCATCGTGCATGAGCTGCTGAGCAAGGTCCTTGCAAAGATCGGTCAGAGCGTCTTGGAACTCGAACATCTCCGGGGTAAACCCTGAGGCACCGGACGCCATGTGCGTTACCGTGTCGTTGGTGCTCATGCAGCCATCGGAATCCAGTCGGTCGAAACTGACCCGAGTGGCGTTTCTTAGCGCCGCATCTAGCTGGGCGGAGGTGAGAATCGCATCGGTGGTGATTACAACCAACATGGTTGCCAGCCCAGGGGCCAACATGCCAGCACCCTTGGCCATTCCACCGATGGACCAACCATCCTGGCTGGAAAAACTGGCTGTTTTACTGACCGAGTCTGTGGTCATGATTGCCAGAGCTGCATCCTTGCCGGATTCAGCCGTTGCTGACAGGACTGCCGAGGCAGATGCCACACCGGAAACCAAAAGGTCGACCGGCAACTGCTTGCCGATTAAGCCAGTTGAGCAGACCATCACGTCGGCTGCCGCAACGCCAAGGTTCGAGGCAACTGCCTCTGCCGTTGAATGAGTGGTTTGGAATCCCTGTGGTCCGGTGTAGCAGTTGGCTCCACCCGAGTTCAAAACAATAGCTTCGACCTGGCCATCTTTGATGACTTCCTTGCTCCAGAGCACCGGGTTGGCCTGGCAGCGGTTGGTAGTGAAGACAGCCGCAGCGGCCTTTAGGGGACCCTGATTCACAACTAGCGCCAAGTCCTCGGCACCACTCTTTTTGATTCCGGCCTTTACTCCGGCTGCTACAAAGCCCTTGGCTACGGTTACGGTCATGGGGCGACTCCGTTCACGGTTAGTCCGGTCTGTTCTGGCAGCCCGAGTGCGAGGTTCAAAGATTGCAATGCGGCTCCGGCAGTGCCCTTAACCATGTTGTCCAGGGCGCTCACGATTACCACTCTGCCCGCGTGTTCATCCACGGTGAGACCGATCAGGCAGGTGTTGGCTCCCAGAGTGCTGCTGGTGGCCGGGTACTGCCCCACAGGCAAAACGTGCACAAACGGTTCGTTGGCGTAAGCCTGTTCAAACGCTGCCCGCACTTCATCGGCGGTAACTCCATCGGTGATTTTTGCAGTGTTCACGGCCAGGATTCCCCTGGTCATTGGCACCAGGATCGGTGTGAAGTTCAGCTGTACGTCTGCCCCAAAAGCCTTGCGCAGGTTCTGCTCGATCTCGGGTGTGTGACGATGGATTCCTCCCACGCCATAGGCCCAGGCCGAGTTCATTAGTTCGCTGGCTAGGAGTTCTGGCTTTGGTGTGCGACCCGCCCCCGAAGTACCCACAGCCAAAACAGAGACGATGTCGCGCGGCTGAATGACGCCAGCGGCTAACCCGGGGGCAAGGGCAAGAGTGATAGCCGTGGCATTGCAGCCGGGAACCGCGATGCGCTTTGCGCCGGATAGCTGCGAGCGCTGACGGCTTGCGCCGGCCTCGATGATTAGCTCCGGCATTCCGTAGGTCCAGGTTCCAGCGAACGAGCTGCCGTAAAAATGGTCCCAGTCGGCTTTTGATTCCAGACGGAAATCGGCACCGCAGTCTAGAACCAAAGTGTCTGCGCTAATCCAGGCAGCTACCTCGGCGCTCTTGGTGTGAGGCATTGCAAGGAACACGATGTCGTGGCCGGATAGGTTATGTGCATTCGTGTCCTGAAATACCAGGTCGGCAAACTGCAGCAAATGAGGGTGCAGCGCCGAGACAGGCTGGCCGGCATTGCTGTTGGCAGTTACGGTTTTGACCTGGAGTTGAGGATGCTGCGAAATCATTCGCAGCAGCTCGCCGCCCACATACCCGCTGGCGCCAGCAATGGCTACCGAATAAACCATGTGGTTCTCCTGTCTGGGCTGTGCCGACTGTGCGCGATTCAGCGGGAAAAGATTAAGCGCGAAGGGTTGCACCAAAGCGTTGGTTGGCCAGAGCCACCGCCGCGTCTCTGGAAACTGTTGCCTCTGCCTGGGTGAGGGTTCGATCCTCGGCTCGGAAACGCAACGCGAAGGTCAGCGACTTGAAACCAGGCTCAATGCCCTGGCCACGATAGTCGTCGGTCAGAGTGACAAGCTCTAGCAGCTGGCCGGCGCCTTGGCGAACCACCGCAAGCACCTCTGCAGCTGGAATCTCTGACTGCACCAAGAGCGAAACGTCTTGGGTTGCGGCTGGATAGGTGTTCACCTCTCCGGCCTGCACTACAGCCGGAGCAACTGCACCTAGAAGATCCAGGTTGATTTCGAAAACACAGACCTTGCGTGGCAGGTGGTTTTGCACAGCCAGCGCTGGGTCTAGTTCACCCGCGTAACCAACAACCTGCTGACCCTCAGATGTGGTCACAAAAAGCTCTGCGGTGCGCCCAGGGTGGAAGCCCTTTGGTGAAGCCTGGCGAACCTCTAGGTTGGCACCCACCGCAAAAGCAGCGACCTTAGCGGCCTGAATGGCATCTGCGTAGCTTGCCGGAATACCCTTGAATCCCACCTGATCCGAGAGACGGTCACCGATGAACACACCGGCCAGGAACTTAGGTTGGTCCGGGACCGTGGCGTTAAGACTATCTAGAACCTTAGGCTCGGGCCGTTCGTTGCCAATAGGCAACTTTCCGTTGTTGCTCACCGGCTGATGCGGGTGGAAGACCGAACCGATTTCGTAAATGGCCAGGTTGGTTAGGCCGCGCGAGTTGTTGCGCGCTGCCGCCTCGACCAGGGCTGGTAAAAGCGAGACTCGCATGTTCGAGGCCTGGCCCTGAAGCGGGTTAGCCAGCTTGACTGCCAGCGGCGTTTCCGAGCCCTCAAGGCCGGTGACTGCAACCCAGTCCAGCTGTTCGTCGGTAACAAACGGATAGTTCAGGACCTCTACCAGACCGGCCGCCGCCAGCGCATTGGCAACCTTGCGGCGCTGTACCTGGGCGCGTGTCAAACCGCGACCCGGAGGAGCCACCGGGAGCCGGGCGGGGATACGCTCGTATCCGTTGATGCGAGCAATTTCCTCGACCAGGTCTGTCTTGTGAGTAAGGTCTGGACGCCAGGTCGGGGGAATCACTTCGAAACCGCCGTCGAAATGGGCGACAACGCAACCTACATCGCGAAGCGACGCACCGATTTCATCGATGGTGTATTCGATACCAACGTGATCCTGCGCGAATGTCTCTGGGAGCCAAATCTTTGGCTGCGGGTCATAGGCGCGGAAGTCCGCTCCAAACCACTGTGCTTCGCCGCGGGCATGCACCTCTAGCAACTGCACTACTCGGGCAGCAGCAAACTTGGCAACCGAGTGGTCCACACCACGTTCAAAACGCTTAGAGGCCTCGGACGGCAACTTGTGGCGACGAGCCGAGCGGGCGATTGAGATCGGGTCGAAGTTGGCCGCCTCAATCATGACGTTCTTGGTCGAGTCGGAAACCTCGGTGCTTAGCCCACCCATGACACCGGCAAGCCCGATTGGTCCGGAGTCGTCTGCGATCACTAGGTCTTCGGGGTGCAACTTGCGAGTCTGGCCATCGAGCGTTACCAGGGTCTCACCCTTGGCTGCACGACGAACCTGCATTTTGCCCTGGATTTTGTCGAAGTCGTAGGCGTGAATCGGCTGACCGAGTTCCAGCATCACATAGTTGGTGATGTCTACGATCAGGCTGATCGAACGCATTCCAGCAAGCTTGAGGCGTGAAATCATCCATGGTGGGGTGGGGCGGGTGGCGTCTACGCCGGTTACCTCGCGCAGTACAAACCGGATACAACCCTTTCGATCACGGATATCGCCAGCCGGGTCGATAACAACTTCGTAGCCGCTGGTGGACTGAGGCTCGGCGTTGCCTACTGGGTCGCGGAACTGAGAGCCGGTGGCGTGCGAATACTCGCGGGCGATACCGCGAATGCTTAGGCAGTAACCGCGGTCTGGGGTTACATTTACCTCGGCTGCCTGGTCGGCTAGTGACAGAAGATCAATGGCATCGGTACCCACCTTTGGGTCTAGGCCCATTTGCTGCAAACGCAGGATGCCGCCGTGATCGTCGTTTAGCCCAAGTTCGCGGCCGCTGGCCATCATGCCATCGGAAACGTGCCCGTAGGTCTTGCGAGCGGCAATGTGGAAGTCGCCGGGAAGAGTTGCACCAGGAAGGCAAACCACAACTTTGTCGTCTATTTCAAAGTTTGACGCACCGCAAACAATTCCGCGGATATCGGCCCCGCCATCGGCGGCCGCTTCTCCATGCGGTGCAACCCTCACCTGAGTCCAGCGGATGGTTTTGCCGTTGGCCTGAGGTTCCTCAACGAATTCCAAGACTTTGCCAACCACCAGAGGGCCGGTCACTTCAAACTTGTGAACGCCTTCTTCTTCGAGGCCAACTTTAACCAGTTCGGCCATAACCGAATCGGGGGTGGCGTCTCCTGGCAGGTCTACGTACTCTGCCAACCAACTCAACGGAACGCGCATTACAGCACCAATCCAAACTGCTCGCTGAAACGCACATCGGCCTCGACCATGTCGTGCATGTCTTTTACATCGTTGCGGAACATCAAAGTGCGTTCGATACCCATGCCAAAGGCAAAGCCCGAATACTCCTCGGGGTCAATTCCTGCAGCCTTCAAAACATTCGGGTTGACCATGCCGCAACCGCCCCACTCCACCCAGCGGGCGCCACCTTTTGCTCCAGGGTGCCAAACGTCTAGCTCGGCCGAAGGCTCGGTGAAAGGGAAAAAACTTGGGCGCAGACGAATCTTCGCCTCAGGTCCAAACATGCTTCTAGCAAAGTGCTCGAGGGTACCCCGGAGGTCTGCCATGGTCAGACCCTTATCAATGGCTAGGCCTTCTACCTGGTGGAATACCGGGGTGTGGGTGGCGTCTAGTTCATCGGTGCGGAATACGCGACCCGGGCACAGCACAAAGATAGGAACCTCGCGGTCCAGCATGGAACGAACCTGAACTGGAGAAGTGTGGGTACGAAGAACCAAGTGGGACTCAATCGGGTCCACAAAGAAGGTGTCCTGCATGGCTCGGGCCGGGTGGTCTTCGTCGAAGTTAAGGGCATCGAAGTTGAACCATTCGTTCTCAACCTCTGGGCCTTCGGCGATCTCCCAACCCATACCCACGAACACGTCGCTGATGGTCTCCTGAAGCAAGGCAAGCGGGTGGCGGGCACCGATGCGGGCGGTGGCCGGAGCCGCGGTCACGTCTACAAATTCAGCCGCCAACTTGGCGCGCTCCTCGAGGACTGCCAACTCGGCTTCCTTTGAGGCGTATGCCTGACTAATGGCGCCACGGGCTTGGCCTACCAGCTTGCCAGCCTCGGCTTTGAACTCCTGTGGAATCTTGCCCAACTGAGAGTTGAGTGCCACGATTTGCGATTGCTCGCCCATGATGGAACCGCGTGCAGCCTTTAGAGCGGCCAGATCGACGGCGGCTTCAACCGAAGCCAACGCGTGATCCACGGCTTGCTGAACAGCTTGGGCAGAGATTGGATTCAGGTTAGACATAAGGTCTTAAGTTTACCGAGGCGATTTGGCTCAGGCTTGGTTTTGCGCAAAGGCGGAGGCATAAAGGCAAACACTTGCCGCCGTAGCCAGGTTCAGACTTTCGGCTGCTCCGTAAATTGGCACGCCTACCACTTTGTCTACTAACTCAAGCGTTTCTGGTTCGAAACCCCAGGCTTCGTTGCCGAAAACCCAAGCGGTTGGTTGCTGCAGGGTCTGGGCAGGCAGATCTGGAATCCACTCGCCGCCACCGTCGGCCGCGAAAACCTGCAGGCCGGCCGCGCGCAGGGCATCGATGGCCTCTTCGACTGGGACTTCGACCGCAAAAGGAAGGTGAAAGATAGATCCGGTGGTGGAGCGAACCACCTTGGAGTTGTAGACATCTACGCTGCTGGTGGTGAAAATGACGGCGTCTGCGCCAGCGGCATCTGCCGCGCGAAGCACGGTTCCAGCGTTACCCGGGTCTCTGACCTGAGACAGCACTGCAACCAACTTTGGCTTGGCGGCAATTACCTCGGCCAGACTTACGTCTACCTTCTGGCAGACCGCCACAACACCTTGTGGAGTAGTGGTGTCGCACATGGCGCGTAGTACGTCGTTGCTAACCAAGACCAAGTCGATGCGAGCTTTTTTGGCACGCTCAAATAGTTCCGGGTAGCGCTCTACGCATTCTGGGGTGGCGTAAAGCTCGACTACTAGCTTGGGGCGGTTCAGGACCTCTTTAAGGCCCTGCGGCCCCTCAAGCAGAAAGAGCCCGGTCAATGACCGGGCGTCTTTCTTAGAGAGCTTTGCGACCCCTTTTACCAAACTGGATTTAGGGTCGATCAGCATTGAAACTACTTGACCTTTGGAGCCGAGGTGTCTGCTGGAAGAGCTGCCTTAGCAGATGCAACCAGGCTTGCGAAGGTAGCTGCATCGTTAACAGCTAGGTCAGCAAGGATACGACGGTCAACAGTGATTCCAGCAAGGCTTAGGCCCTGGATGAAACGGTTGTAGGTCATGTTGTTTAGGCGTGCAGCCGCGTTGATACGCTGGATCCAAAGACGACGGAAGTTGCTCTTGCGGTCTTTGCGGTCGTTGTATGCGTAGACATACGAGTGCAGCAACTGCTGCTTTGCCATACGGTACAGGCGCGAACGCTGTCCGCGGTAGCCGTGTGCACGCTCTAGTACGGTACGACGCTTCTTAGCACCGTTAACCGCGTTTTTTACTCTTGCCATTGTTTTCTAAGCTCCTAAATAAAAAGATGGGCTGGCGACTAGTGGCCGAGCTGCTTCTTGATGGTCTTGAAGTCTGCTGCCGATACAACCTGGTCGACGTTTAGACGACGGGTACGACGGCTCGACTTGTGCTCAAGGTTGTGGCGCATGTTGATCTGCTGCTTCATGAGCTTGCCGCTACCGGTGAAGCGGAAACGCTTCTTGGCACCCGAGTGGGTCTTCTGCTTAGGCATTGCTTTCTCCTGTTTTCTCTTCGGCCACGGCGGCCGATTCGGTTGGTTCGGTGGTTGCTACCGGGGCAACTGCGCCAGCAGTCTTCTCGGCGGCACGCTTGGCTTCGGCTTTTGCCTCTGCCTTGTTCTTAAGTGGACCGATAACCATCACCATGTTGCGGCCATCGATCGAAGGTGAAGACTCGATAGCGCCCAGGGTGTTGACTTCTTCGGCAAGTTTCTGAAGCAGTTTGATGCCCATCTCTGGGCGGGACTGCTCACGTCCGCGGAAAACCACGATGACCTTCACCTTGTCGCCGGCCTTGAGGAACTTCTCAATTTGGCCGCGCTTGGTTCCGTAGTCGTGGTCGTCGATCTTTAGTCCAAAACGAACTGTCTTGAGCACGGTGTTGACCTGGTTCTTGCGAGCCTCGCGAACCTTCTGCGCGGCTTCGTACTTGAACTTGCCAAAGTCCATCAGCTTTGCAACCGGAGGCTTTGACATTGGGGCGACCTCGACTAGGTCTAGGTCCTGCTCTTGCGCCATGCGCAAGGCGTCTTCAATACGGACAACACCAATTTGCTCACCGGCTGGGCCAACAAGGCGAACCTCTGGCACGCGGATGCGCTCGTTGATACGTGGATCGCTGATCTGCTACTCCTATGACGTGACGAAACGGCCACGCACAGGGCAGGTGCCCTAATAACGCACAGAACTGAAAGTTCAAAAAGCTTACCCGGCCGTCTTTTAGAGCGACGATCGCGGGTGGGAAATGAATCCACTTCTGACCAGGGCAAGCCCCGGAGCCATGGGATAGCCTAGCAGAGATGGTTTGGCTTAGTAAAGCCCCGAACGAAACGATTTTTGAATGACTGATTCAACCCCAGAAATCCTCACCGAATACCAGGCCGTAGAGACCGAGGTCAATGATTTGACCACGCTCACCTCGGTTGAGGTAATCACAATGATGGCGGTTGACCTGCTAACCGTGGCCGCGGTCAAGTGTGGACTGGCCGAAGATGGTCGACCAGCCGACCTAGACGACGCGCGCAAACTCATCAATGCCACCGCCGGATTCATCACCGCTTCGGCCGCCGAACTCGGTGACCACCACGCTCGCCCGCTACGCGAGGCATTGCGTCAGGTTCAGTTGGCATTCCGCGAGGCATCGCTGGTTCCAGACGCACCGGGTCAGGGCCCCGGCGAGAAATTCACCGGTCCGGTTAACTAACCAGCCAAAACCCGTAGGCGCTTGATTGCCGCGGTTTAGAGATCGGTTGGACCGGGATCATTTAGACCAGCTTTATTCCAAGCGAATCAACTTTTAGGGCGATTTCAGGGCTGGCAGCCCAGGCAACTCCAAGTCGCTCGAGCACCAGAACTAGTTCGTTTTGCGTCAACCCAGCTTCTAGCTTGAGGTAAACCAAAACCTCTGGACCGGTGAGCGCGGCGGCGGGATCGCCATCTTGAATCGCGTAGTTTTCCACGGCGGTCTCGACATCGATGGCGGCTTTGAATGCGGCCTTTACGTCAGGATCGCGACTGGGATGAATCCAAGGCAACTGCTGGGCGAGGGCCTGATACGCGTTTTGGCGCACTGCGTACTGAGTTGGGCTCCCCGGGTCAAGAATGATCCGATTGTTCTTCTCGCTGGCCGCAGCCAAGGCAACGCGTGCGGTTTCGATTGGAACCGGTCGGGCCTTTGGGTTCCATACCTGCATCGCTGCAACGCTGCTAAAAACCGGCAGCGCAATCTGACCATCGGGGCTTTGAACAGACACAATGCTCAGGTCGGCACTCTTGTCGACTACCTGACCGTGAGCACCTTGGCCAGCCTCACCTAGGTTGGCAACCAGTGGCACAAGAAGTCGAGCTGTACCTAACGCGACCACCACAGCTTCGGCGAGCGCCCTACCGGCTTTGAATTCATCGATGATTGCAAGCAACGACGGGTCGGCAGTGCCGTCATCGTTGGCGTGCGGGTTTGGCTCCAGGTGGCGGCCTTCCCAGGGAACACCGGCAGAATCCGCAAGCGGATCTGGATTGATGTGCTGGTATTCGTGCACCACGGCGATTAGTTACCGTTCGCTACAGCCAAGGCCTCTTCGAGAGTGAAGCGCCCGGCGTAGAGCGACTTGCCCAAAATGGCGCCCTCCAAACCAAACTGAACCAGTTCGTAAAGATCCTTGATGTCCTGCAGGCTGCTGATTCCGCCAGAAGCCACAACCGGTTTGGTGGTCCGTTCCATTACCTGCTTGAGCAGGTCGATGTTTGGGCCGCGAAGGGTGCCGTCTTTGGTCACATCGGTTACCACGTAGCGTGAACAACCGGCGTCTTCTAGGCGAGCCAGAACTTCCCAAAGGTCTCCGCCCTCTTTTGTCCAACCGCGGGCGGCCAAAGTGGTTCCTCGGACATCCAGGCCAACTGCGATTTTGTCTCCGTGTTTTTCGATAACGCGCGCGGTCCACTCTGGGTCCTCAAGTGCTGCGGTTCCAAGGTTTACCCTGGTTGCGCCTGCCTCTAGTGCCGATTCCAGCGATGCGTCGTCGCGGATTCCACCGCTTAATTCAATCTTGACCGATCGAGATGCCTCAACCACGCGACGAATGACTGCACGGTTATCCCCGCGACCGAAGGCGGCATCCAGGTCTACAAGGTGAATCCACTCGGCTCCCGCGTTGATCCACGCCATAGCGGCTTCGGTTGGGTCTCCGTAATCGGTCTCGCTGCCGGCTTCGCCCTGGGTCAGGCGCACTGCCTTGCCTTCGGCTACGTCTACTGCCGGAAGAAGTTCTAGATAGTTATTCGCCATTGCTGTTCTCTCTATGTAACTAAAAACTCTGGATCCAGTTGGTCAGCAGTTGGATGCCGGCCTGCCCGGATTTCTCTGGGTGGAACTGGGTTGCACTGAGCGGACCGTTCTCTACCGCTGCAACAAACCTGGAACCGTACTCGCCCCAGCTGACCTTGGGGGTGGCAAAGGCTCCCCCGCCGAGCTCTGGGAAACTAAGCACCCCGTAGCTGTGGACAAAGTAAAATCGCTCGCTGGCCACGCCCTGAAAAAGCACCGAATCCTGCGCTGCATCGATGGTGTTCCAGCCGATGTGCGGGAGCATCGGGGCGTCTAGTTTTTCAACTACACCAGGCCACTGGGCCAGCCCTTCGGTTTCGATTCCGTGCTCCACGCCGCTGTCGAACATGACCTGAAGACCCACGCAGATTCCCATTACGGGCTTGGATGCCACCAAGCGCTGTTCGATCATTTGGTGTGCCCCAACCGCGTTAAGTTGCTTCATCACCGCGTCGAACGCTCCGACACCGGGCACGATCAGGCCATCGGCGTTTCTGACGGCCGAGCGATCGGAGGTGAGCGATACCCTTGCTCCGGCTACCTCGAGCGCCTGGGCAACCGAGTGAACGTTTCCACTTCCGTAGTCAAGAACGACTACGGTCGGTGAACTCACAGAGCGCCCTTGGTGCTTGGGATACCAACCACTCGGGCGTCTGGTTCCACGGCCTTGCGAAATGCGCGCGCGAATGCTTTGAACTCGGTTTCCGCGATGTGGTGTGGGTCGCGGCCATCGAGCACAGTTAGATGAATGGTCAAGCCGGCGTTGAAAGCAATTGCCTCAAAGACGTGTCGAACCATAGAACCCGTGAAGTGTCCGCCGATCAGGTGAAACTCGAATCCGGCAGGCTCGCCGGTGTGCACCAGGTATGGGCGCCCCGAAACATCGACTACCGCGCGAACCAGGGCGTCGTCTAGTGGCACGGTTGCATCGCCATAGCGACCGATTCCACTCTTGTCGCCAAGGGCTTGCTTGATTGCCTGGCCCAACACAATTGCGGTGTCCTCAACAGTGTGGTGAACATCGATGTGGGTATCGCCGCTGGCGTTCACTTTTAGATCTACCAGAGAGTGCTTGGCGAAAGCGGTAAGTAGGTGGTCGAAAAATGGCACCGTGGTGTTGACCTGCGAGCGGCCTGTGCCGTCTAGATCCAGGCTCAGTTCGATGGTGGATTCGGAAGTCTTTCGACTTACGGATGCGATGCGACTCACAGCTACGCCTTTCGCCAACAGCAACGGGCAGTGCCCGTAGGGATTTCTTTAAGTTTACCGACCCAGTGCAACGCGCAAGGCGTTGAGGAACGCGGTGGTCTCGGCAGCGGTTCCCGCGGTTACGCGCAGGGTTCCCGGGATACCAACATTCCTAATAAGCACGCCTTGGTCCAAAAGTTGACGCCAGATTTTGTCGTTATCAGCCAATCCACCAAACAGCACAAAATTGGCATCGCTTTCAAAGGCATCCAACCCAAGGGAGCGCAACTCAGTAACAATGCGATCGCGCTGAGCCCGAATGTCGTCTACGTTTTCCAGTAGCTGCTTACTGTGAGCCAGGGCGGCCTCGGCGGCAGCTTGGGTGAAAGCGCTCAGGTGATAAGGAAGGCGAACTAGCCGCAGTGCGTCGATCACGGCGGGATCGGCAGCTAGGTAACCC
>CAIYOE010000114.1 GCA_903927775.1 uncultured Micrococcales bacterium
CATCGATGCCACTTCTAGCCGCGATGTGGTTGCCGAGTTCGGTTTCATTGCAACCATGATGGGCATCAACCTCTCGCGTTTCAGCGAGGAAATCATTGTTTGGGCAACCGCCGAGTTCAACTACATCAAACTGGCCGACGCCTACAGCACCGGGTCTAGCATCATGCCGCAGAAGAAAAACCCGGATGTCGCCGAGCTAGCTCGTGGCAAGGCCGGTCGCATGATCGGCGATTTGACCGGTTTGCTGGCAACGCTCAAGGGCTTGCCTCTGGCCTACAACCGCGACCTTCAAGAGGACAAAGAGCCGGTGTTCGACATGATCGACACCCTGTTTGTCTTGCTGCCTGCCTTCACCGGCATGGTCGAGACCATGACTTTCAACACCGAGCGCATGGAAGAACTGGCTCCGGCTGGTTTCTCCTTGGCAACCGATGTGGCCGAGTGGCTGGTCAAACAGAAGGTCATTTTCCGCGATGCTCACGAGATAACGGGTTCACTGGTGTCTTATTGCGAGGAACACGGGCTGGAACTTCACCAGGTTCCAGATTCCGCCATGGCCGCAATCTCACCGCATCTAACTCCAGAAGTCCGCGATGTGCTTACCGTGCAGGGCTCGATTCGTGCCCGTGCCGGCGCTGGAGGTACCGCTCTTCCTCGAGTTCTAGAGCAACTCACCGGAATCCGCAAACTAATTTCGCACCGCCTGGCATAGCCAGCGCTTCTAGCACGTTCCGCCAGAAAGGCAGCCAAACATGGCAACCCCAGAGGTCCTAAACAACCAGACCAACGATTCCAGTTTTGCCGAAATCTGGGATGAACTGCAGTGGCGCGGGTTGGTTGCAATAACCACCGATGAAACGGCCTTGCGCGATTCGCTAAACAACTCGGTGATGACTTACTACTGCGGCTTCGACCCAACCGCTCCAAGCTTGCACCTGGGTAACTTGGTCCAGCTGTTGCTCATGCGTCGACTTCAACTGGCGGGACACCGTCCGCTCGCACTGGTTGGTGGGGCAACAGGTCTAATTGGCGACCCAAAGCCAAGCGCGGAAAGAACGTTGAACACAAAGGAGACCGTTGCCGAATGGGTGGCCAAGTTGGCTGCCCAGGCCCAGCGGTTCTTAAGTTTCGAGGGCGACAACGCAGCTCTTCTCGTGAACAACCTCGACTGGACCCAGCCCATGTCTGCGATCGATTTCCTTCGAGACATAGGCAAGCACTACCGTGTGGGCAAAATGCTCAGTAAAGACGCGGTTAGTGCGCGCCTTAACTCCGATGCCGGTATCTCCTTCACCGAGTTCAGCTACCAGATCCTTCAGGGAATGGACTTCCTCGAGCTGTACCAGCGATACAACTGCACCATGCAGACCGGTGGTTCGGACCAGTGGGGTAACCTCACCAGCGGAACCGACCTGATTCACCGTGTTACGGGCAATAGCGCTCACGTGATGGCAACCCCGCTGATTACCAACAGCGATGGCAAAAAATTTGGCAAGTCCGAGGGTAATGCGGTTTGGCTGGATGCCGAACTTACCAGCCCTTACGCGTTCTACCAGTTTTGGTTGAACGTAGAAGACGCCGATGTGATTGATCGCCTAAAGGTATTCACGTTCTTGTCGCGAGCAGAGATCGAAGAACTTGCGGTTTCAGTAGCCGAAACCCCGTTCCTTCGCGCCGCTCAAAAACGTTTGGCGCTCGAGGTTACCTCAATGGTTCACTCGCCAGCCGCCGCCCAGGCTGCCATCGCCGCCTCCGCAGCTTTGTTCGGCCAGGGTGATTTGGCGGCGCTCGACGCCGAAACTCTTGAGTCCGCGCTGGGGGAACTCCCTCATTCGAACGCACTAAAGGGCACGTCTATTGTTCAGTTGCTACTTGACACCGGCCTAACCGACAGCATTTCCGCTGGGCGTCGCGCCATCAAGGAGGGCGGCGTCTATTTGAACAACGTCAAGATCACCGATGAGTCCGCAGTTCTAGAAGACCTACTGCACCAACGCTTCGCAGTTTTGCGCCGTGGAAAGAAGACCCTGGCTGGAATTTTTGCCGGCTAAAAAAAATTTTGAAAAGCTCTGATTGCCCAGAACCCGCGTGGTTACTGGGTAATCGGCGTTTTTGGGGTGCTCAAAAAGGCCTCGAATCACATCGATGTAAGAAAGTTTTAAAGAATTTTTTGGTGAATTCGCGAAATTAGCCCCAAATTCACCGACCGGACACCCCGAATATCCGCGCCATTTCGGGGAACTTGGGTTGTTGCCAACAGTGATTTGACATCACCGTTACCTAAGCGTAATGTTTTACCTGTTGCCCAAAGCTGCGGCGGAAAACCTCAAAGGTTAGCCCGGCTCAAGAGTGGCCAATCAAACTCCTTTCAGGAATCACTTGCGTGGTTCTTACAAGTATGTTTTGATTGAACTTCCTCAAAAAGTTCCCGAGCGTGTCGATTTGACAAGTTCAGAACAAGTAGGTAAGTTAGAGAAGTTGCCCTGAAGCCAAGCAGAAATGCGAAGCCTCCGGAGCATCCGATCCTTGAGAACTCAACAGTGTGCACAATGTCGATACCAAAAGATTGGTTGAAGCTCTTTTAGAACTTCAATCCATCGAAATTTGGATTAGACAGATTGTCAGACAATCTGATTTAGTCAGATCAAATTGAATGCCCCATTTTCCGGGGCTTTCGTAACAAACTTCGACCAGCTTGCTGGTTGAAAACATTTTTTACGGAGAGTTTGATCCTGGCTCAGGACGAACGCTGGCGGCGTGCTTAACACATGCAAGTCGAACGATGAAGCTGGAGCTTGCTCCGGTGGATTAGTGGCGAACGGGTGAGTAACACGTGAGCAATCTGCCCTTGACTCTGGGATAACTACGGGAAACTGTAGCTAATACCGGATACGACACCTTGGGGCATCCCAGGGTGTGGAAAGAACTTCGGTCAAGGATGAGCTCGCGGCCTATCAGCTAGTTGGTGAGGTAATGGCTCACCAAGGCGACGACGGGTAGCCGGCCTGAGAGGGTGACCGGCCACACTGGAACTGAGACACGGTCCAGACTCCTACGGGAGGCAGCAGTGGGGAATATTGCACAATGGGCGAAAGCCTGATGCAGCAACGCCGCGTGAGGGATGAAGGCCTTCGGGTTGTAAACCTCTTTTAGCAGGGAAGAAGCGAAAGTGACGGTACCTGCAGAAAAAGCACCG
>CAIYOE010000115.1 GCA_903927775.1 uncultured Micrococcales bacterium
CTAATAATCCCCGGTGGCGAATCCACCGTGATGCACAAGTTGAGTGTTGCCTATGGCCTTTTCGAGCCCCTCAGGGCCAAGATCGCATCTGGCTTACCGGTTTTCGGTACCTGTGCGGGACTGATCATGCTCAGCAATGAAATCATCGATGGAATAGCGGGCCAGGAAACCTTTGGCGGACTAGACGTAACCGTTCAACGGAATGCATTCGGGCACCAGCTCGATTCGTTCGAGGTAGATCTAGCGTTCAAGGGAATCGACGACGGCCCTGTGCACGCGGCCTTCATCCGTGCACCTCTGATTACCAAAGTTGGGTCCAAGGCCACCGTGGTAGCCCAACTGGAAAACGGGGGAGTAGTGGGCGTCCAACAGGACAACCTGCTAGGAATTTCGTTCCATCCGGAAGTCACCGGCGAAGACCGCATCCATGCTCTATTTGCAAAACTTGCCAAGGCCTAAGTTGGCCGCTGAGTGCTTGTGACTGGCGAACAGGTAAACTATTCCAAACAATTCACTTCTCTGGGAGAACTATGTCCGGCCACTCCAAATGGGCAACCACCAAGCACAAAAAGGCACTGATCGATGGCCGTCGCGCCAAGCTCTTTGCCAAGCTAATCAAGAACATCGAAGTTGCAGCTCGCCTGGGCGGTCCTGACCTTGACGGAAACCCAACCCTTTACGATGCCGTTCAGAAGGGGCGCAAGAGTTCGCTTCCCAATGACAACATTGAGCGCGCGATCAAGCGCGGCGCGGGTGTTGGAGCAGACGCTGTTGAGTATATGACAATCATGTACGAAGGCCGTGGCCCCGCTGGTACCGCCATTTTGATCGAGTGTCTTACCGACAACAAGAACCGTGCTGCAGCCGAAGTGCGTCTAGCAGTGACTAAAAACGGTGGCACCATGGC
Organism: uncultured Micrococcales bacterium; assembly: GCA_903927775.1. Classification (GTDB taxonomy): domain Bacteria; phylum Actinomycetota; class Actinomycetes; order Actinomycetales; family Microbacteriaceae; genus Rhodoluna. The sequence continues at coordinate 908 of CAIYOE010000115.1, forward strand.
CGATCCAGGAAGTGTTTCCTACCTGTTCAGCCGTAAGGGCATCATCGTGGTCAACAAGGCAGCTAACGTAACCGAAGACGGCCTGCTGGAGCTACTTTTGGACCATGGAGTCGAGGACGTTGAGGACCGCGGCGAGAGCTTCGTAATCACTACCGAGGCTTCGGCTATGGTTGCGGCCCGTGTTGCTCTGCAGAGCGCAGGAATCGACTACGAATCAGCAGACAGCGAGTTCGTATCATCGATGATGGTTCCGGTAGACGCTGAGGCGGCTCGAAAGGTTATCAAGCTAATCGATGCACTAGAAGACAGCGACGACGTGCAAAACGTTTACAGCAACGTAGACATGTCGGCCGATGTTCTTGCAGAACTAGAAAACGACTAAAGAGTTTTGTCAACCGCCCACTCCACCCGAATCCTGGGAATAGACCCGGGGCTCACTCGGTGCGGGGTGGGCGTTGTTGATTTAACTGCGGGACGTAAAGTCGCGCTGGTAGAGGTGGATGTCTTCCGCTCGGCACCCGAAGCTGCTTTAGACGAACGCATCGGTTCCATTGGGAACCGCATCGATGCGCTTATTGCCAGATTGAAGCCGGACGTGATCGCCTTGGAACGCGTCTTTGCCGACGTAAACGTGAGATCTGTAATGGGCACCGCGCAGATTTCCGGTGTTGTCTTGTTGCTGGCAAATCGGCACGGTATTCCGATTGCCATGCACACGCCAACCGAGGTCAAGGCCGCAGTGACGGGCAGCGGTAAGGCAAACAAGGAGCAGGTTGGCAAGATGGTGGCCAAGATTCTAGGTTTAGCAGAAGCCCCTAAACCAGCCGACGCAGCGGACTCGCTGGCCATCGCAATTTGCCATGGATGGAAAGGCGCGGGCGCAGCAGTCTCACAGGAATCTGCTCTTACCCCCGCGCAACGAGCTTGGCACGCCGCGGCCACTGCTGCGGCCCGCAAGCGCGAGGGTTAGTTAGTCTTGACAGCGTGATCGCCTCGCTAAACGGAACAGTCTTCTCGCTGACTCAGCAGCAGTTGGTAATCGATGTTGCGGGCGTGGGTTATCAGGTCTTTATCACTCCGCAAACCAGCTCCACTCTGCGCATCGGAGAAATCGCAAGACTCCATACCGCTTTGATTGTTCGCGAGGATGCATTCACCCTCTTTGGTTTCACTAGCCAGGTGGAACTTGAGATGTTCGATCTGTTGCGCTCGGTTACAGGAGTCGGGCCAAAATCCGCGCTTGGTATTCTGGCTGCTCTAACCGCGGACCAGATTCGTTCCGCAGTGCAATCAGAAGACGACGGCGCATTCAGGAGCGTTTCTGGCATCGGCCCGAAGACCGCAAAGTTGATCACTGTAACGCTTGCAGGCAAGCTGTCTGGACTCGCTACGCTTCAAAGATCAACATCCAGTAGCGTCACAGGTTCCTCAAAAAAGATCGATTTGGCGAGTGTAAGTCTGGCTCTGCAAGGCCTAGGTTGGCCAGAGCGTTCGGCAACTCAAGCGGTACGAGACGCCGCTATTACACTTGGTGATTCGGCAACAGCCGACGCCTTGCTTCGTGCGGCCTTAGGCAGCCTTGGTTCCGGAAAATCGATTAGCGGGGGAGACGAATGAGTGACATTACCTCGCCTGAGTCTGCCGGAAACGAGCTAGCCTTCGAGTCGGCGCTTCGCCCAAAAAGCCTCGATGAATTCGTGGGTCAGACCAAGGTTCGCCAACAACTCAGCTTGATGCTCAACGCAGCAAAGATGCAGGGGCGCAGCGCGGATCACATTCTCTTGGCAGGCCCTCCCGGTCTAGGCAAAACAACTTTGGCCATGATCGTGGCTCATGAAAGCGGTCACCCGCTCAGGCTCACCAGCGGGCCAACTATTCAACATGCTGGCGATCTTGCAGCCGTGCTTTCGTCTTTGGTTCCGGGCGAGGTGCTTTTCATCGATGAAATCCACCGGATGGCGCGACCAGCCGAAGAAATGCTCTACCTAGCTATGGAAGATTTCCGGGTCGATGTAATGGTGGGCAAGGGGCCGGGTGCCACCAGCATTCCTCTAGAGTTGGCGCCTTTCACACTGGTTGGCGCCACAACCCGCAGCGGCATGCTGCCTAACCCGCTTCGGGATCGTTTTGGATTCACTGCTCACCTGGAGTTCTACAGCGACGCCGACCTAACTCAGGTGCTTGCAAGGGCAGCGACCAAACTTCAGGTTGAGATAAACAGTGAGGCGCTAGGTGAGATTGCTAAACGCAGTAGAGGCACTCCTCGCATCGCCAATCGCTTGCTCAGAAGAGTTCGTGACTTTGCTTTGGTTGCCAATGTAGCTAGCGTGACAATCACCGAAGCACGGGCGGCACTGGTGTTATACGAGGTAGATGAAATGGGCCTCGACAGGCTGGATCGTCAGATTCTAACTTTGCTAACTGGGCGTTTCTCGGATCGCCCGGTGGGGCTTTCAACGCTTGCCGTTGCAGTGGGCGAGGAGCAGGACACTATCGAGGCCGTTGTCGAACCTTTCTTGGTTCGCCAAGGTCTAATAGCTCGAACGCAACGAGGTCGTGTTGCCACCGGTCTGGCCTATCAGCATCTTGGGTTGGAAACCCCTACGCTAGAGGGATAGCCCCGTTAGGGTCACTTATAATCTATAAGGCGCTTTGTGCGCCTTTGTTTTTGTTTAGCCGAAGGTAAAAAATGGATTCCAACTCTCTCA
>CAIYOE010000116.1 GCA_903927775.1 uncultured Micrococcales bacterium
GAGGGATGCGGAAAGCCGGAACGCCGTTGGCGATTGCCTCGATGCCGGTTAGTGCGGAACAACCCGATGCAAAGGCACGCAGTAGCAAGAGGATCAATGCCGTTTGCATGATTGCGCCGGTGTTGTCGTAGATGTGCTCCATCACCTTGACGTGATAGTGAGCCGATGGCGCAACCAGGGACTGACCGGTTAGCAGTTTGAAAGCACCAGCACCGATCATGGCCAAGACCGAGGCAATGAAAATGTAGGTGGGAATAGCGAAGGCCACGCCCGACTCTTTTACGCCGCGAAGGTTGATTCCACAGAGCAACAGCACGAATCCCACTGCAATTTCCACGCGCCAGTTGGCTAGGGCTGGGAATGCCGAAATCAGGTTGTCTGTTCCGGAGGCCACCGACACCGCCACGGTCATTACGTAGTCAAGCAAAAGCGCTGCGGCCACAATCAAAGCCGCGCGATCGCCGATGTTTACACGTGCTACCTCGTAGTCACCGCCACCGTTTGGGTAGGCTTCAACGATTTTGCGGTAGCTGAGCACAATCACGGTGAGCAACAAAACCACCACTGCGGCAATACCCGGCGCAAAGCTCAGGAGACCGATTCCACCGAGGGTAAGAATCATAATGAGCTCTTGAGGGCCGTAGGCCACAGAGCTAAGGGGGTCGCTCGAGAAAACCGGCAGAGCGATGAACTTGGGAAGAGACTGCCCCTCGATGTGCTCGTTGGACAGTTTCTTGCCGATAAGGCGGCGTTTGCTAAGCAGTGATTGGTTCACAAGCCACAACTTTACCCTTTAGTAAACCCTCAATTTTGATAAACATTGCCCTAGTCAATCTCTTGACACCAAATGGTTAGCGGCGGGTAACCTCTAAATGTGATCGAGAACCAATACCAAGCAGAAGCCCAACAGCGCTGGCCAGACACCTTTGCCCAGAGCCAAGCACGACTTGGCAAACTCAGCCCCATTGAGCGCGGCCAACTTATAGAAGACGGCAACCAGATCACGCGGGAACTCGCATCGATGTTTAATGCAAAAGTGGCGGCCGATGCCCCAGACGTTCAGGAACAAATCGACCGCCACTATAAATGGGTCTGCAACTTCTGGACCCCCGAACACGACTCGTATATCGCGCTTGGTCAGATGTACCTAGACGACGAGCGTTTTACGGCTCACTACGACGAGTTCGCGCCGGGGTTAGCCAGCTTTATTCGTGATGCGATCCTTCGCTATGCATCTTCGAACCTAGTCTGAAAGTACTTGCCAGACCGATCAGTAGGAACACCGCAGCCGAGAGAGCGGCCCAGCGGGCGCCATCGCTGAATGCGGCACCCGATGCGGTGGTGATGTCCGCAGCCTGAGCGGCAGTCACGTGCATGTTCGGCAGTATCTTGTTCAGCGATGGAATGATTCCTCCGGCCGAGTCAACAACACCATTGGAAACAAAGGTGTTCACGGCGTCTGGAGTACCGATGTCCTTGAGGCGCGAATCCAGGCTGGCCTGGGTGGCGGTGAACAAGGTGGTACCGATTACTGCGATGCCCAGTGCCGAACCAATCTGACGAACGGTGCTCTGCGAGCCCGAACCCTGACCAGCCTTGTCGTTTGGCACGTCGACCATGATCACACCGGTCAGCTGGGCGGTAGCAAAACCAACACCGATTCCGTAAATCAGTAGACCAGGTGC
>CAIYOE010000117.1 GCA_903927775.1 uncultured Micrococcales bacterium
CACTCGGGTCAGTTTCGACCGACTGGATTCCGATGGCTGCATGAGCACCAACGACACGGTAACGCTCATGGCGTCCGGTGCCTCAGGATTTACCCCGGAGATGTTCGAGTTCCAAGACGCTCTGACCGATCTTTGCAAGGACCTTGCTCAGCAGCTCATGCACGATGCCGAGGGCGCGAGCCATGACATTTATATCGAGGTAGTCGGTGCCGCCTCCGACGACGACGCGGTTGAAGTTGGACGCTCGGTCGCTCGCAATAACCTGTTCAAGGCAGCAGTGTTTGGCAATGACCCAAACTGGGGTCGCGTTTTGGCAGCGGTAGGCACCACCTCGGCCGAGTTCGATCCTTACAACATCGATGTCAGCATCAATGGCATCAGCGTTAGCAAAAACGGTCAGCCAGATCAGTCACGCAAGCTAATCGACATGACCGGTCGCCGGGTCGATGTGTACATCAACCTAAACTACGGTTCGCACTCGGCAACCATCATGACCAACGACCTGACACACGGGTATGTCAAAGAGAACAGCGAATACTCGTCATGATTCCAAGTGCCAATAAAGACCAGCAATTAGCGGCCATCAAGGCAGCCACGCTGATTGAATCGCTTCCCTGGTTACAGGAGTTCCACAACAAGGTTGTAGTGGTCAAGTTCGGTGGGAACGCCATGCTGGACATAGAACTGCAAAGAGCCTTTGCTCAGGACATGGCGTACTTACGCTGGGTTGGAATCAAGCCGGTTGTCGTTCACGGCGGAGGTCCTCAGATCAGCGAACGCCTTGCCGAATTGGGAATCCAAAGTGAGTTCAAGGGTGGACTGAGAGTTACCAATGCCCAGACCATGGATGTCGTCCGCGACGTTCTGCGAAATCAGATTTCGGCTGAGTTGGCTAGGTTGATCTCCGACGCTGGTGCCCAGCCAATCATCATGAGTGGCGAGGACCACTTCCTGTTCCAGGCCAAACAAACTTATCTAGAAACCGAGGACGGACTAGAGGACATCGGTTTCGTTGGCGAGGTCACCGGCGTCAACCCGCGCGCCGTTTGGGAAGCCCTGAACGACGGCAAGATTCCGGTTATTTCTACCACCGCGCCCGGAGCTGACGGTCAGCTTTACAACGTGAACGCCGACCTTGCGGCCGCAGCGGCAGCCGTAGCCTTTGGCGCCGAAAAACTAATGGTTCTCACCGATGTTCCTGGCCTTTATAGCGACTGGCCAAATGAGGATTCGCTGGTCAGCGAAATCACGGCTGCCGAATTGGAGGAACTTCTGCCAAGTCTTGAGTCGGGCATGATTCCAAAGATGCAAGCCTGCCTGCAGGCTGTGCTAGGTGGAGTTCCGCGCGCGCACGTGATTGATGGCCGGACCCCGCACAGCATTTTGCTAGAGATATTCACCCTCAGCGGTGTGGGTACTCTGGTACTTCCCAACTAAGGAGCAAACATGGTTCGCCACTTTCTTAAGGACGACGACATCAGCGCTGCCGAACAAGCGCAAATTCTTGCCTTGGCCAGTGAGCTGAAAGCGGCACCTTATTCTCACCGCCCGTACGAGGGTCCGCAGACCGTGGCACTTATCTTTGACAAGACCTCCACTCGCACGCGTGTAAGTTTCAGTGTTGGCGTGAGCGACCTCGGGGGCGTGCCCATGGTCATCGATACCGGCACCAGCCAGATGGGCAAGAAAGAATCGGTAGCGGATACCGCTCGAGTTCTGGATCGTCAGGTCGCCGCCATTGTTTGGCGAACCTACGCGCACTCGGGCTTAGAAGAGATGGCAGCAAACAGTTCGGTTCCGGTGGTCAACTCGCTCAGCGACGATTACCACCCTTGCCAGATTCTGGCCGATCTACAAACCATCCAGGAGCACAAGGGTTCCCTAAAGGGGCTCAAGTTTGCCTATGTAGGCGATGCCAACAACAACATGGCTAACTCGTACCTGATTGGCATGGCGCTCGCCGGAATGCACGTTGCGGTTGCCGGACCAAGCCAATATCTGCCGAATGCCGCCATCGTTGCCCGCGCGCAAGAGATTGCCGCCGAGCAGGGGGGCTCCGTTTTGGTAACCACCGATGCGGTGGCAGCAGTAAGTCAAGCCGATGCAATCGCAACCGACACCTGGATCAGCATGGGGCAGGAGTCAGAGAAAGAGCAGCGCGTCAAGGACTTTGCGGGCTTTGGGGTGGATTCCGAACTCATGTCACACGCCAAGTCGGACGCGATCTTTTTGCACTGCCTTCCTGCTTACCGAGGTTACGAGGTGAGTGCCGAAGTCATCGATGGCCCACAGAGCGTTATCTGGGATGAAGCCGAAAACCGTCGCCACGCCCAGAAGGCACTTTTGGTCTGGCTCGCAGCTCAAAAGTAGCCGTCGTTAAACTTGCAGTAACCAACCAAAGGATTTTCATGTCGCAACACGCATCCGCCGCCGGAGCCCTGTGGGGTGGGCGGTTCTCTGGTGGTCCAGCTGAATCGGTAGCTGCACTTAGCCGTTCGGTCCACTTTGATTGGCGTCTGGCCAAGTACGACATTCTGGGAACCAAGGCCCACATCCGGGCCTTGCAGCAGGCGGGTTACCTGACTATGGCAGAGCTAGAGAAGTTGGATCGCGACCTTGGCGAACTCTGGGCTCGTATTCAAAACGGTAGCTTTTTGCCTAAAGAGTCCGACGAAGACGTGCACTCCGCTCTGGAGCGAGGCCTGATCGAGATCACCGGTAAGGAACTCGGTGGCAAAGTTCGAGCCGGCCGCAGCCGCAACGACCAGATCGCAACTCTGATTCGCACTTACCTGCTCGAAGAAGCCACTCACCTAGAGCACTTGGTTTCGCAACTGATCGCAACTATCGCAAACCGTGCCGAAGAGCACCTGGGCGTAGCCATGCCAGGTCGCACTCACTTCCAGCACGCGCAGCCGGTCTTGCTTTCGCACTCACTTTTGGCGCACGCCTGGCCGCTGCAACGCGACCTCGAGCGCCTGGATGACTGGCGCAAGCGCGCAATGCTCTCGCCCTATGGGGCAGGGGCGCTCGCCGGAAATACCCTGGGTCTCGACCCAAATCTGGTGGCTCAGGAACTCGGGCTATCCGGCCCCACGCAGAACTCCATCGATGCCACTTCTAGCCGCGATGTGGTTGCCGAGTTCGGTTTCATTGCAACCATGATGGGCATCAACCTCTCGCGTTTCAGCGAGGAAATCATTGTTTGGGCAACCGCCGAGTTCAACTACATCAAACTGGCCGACGC
>CAIYOE010000118.1 GCA_903927775.1 uncultured Micrococcales bacterium
AAAACCCCGCCGATTCCTCAGCGGGGTTTTCTCTACAAGCTCTCAGTTCTAGAACTTGGCGTCGATCTCTGCAATCAGTGCCTCTACTTTGGCGCGAATCTCATCGCGGATTGGACGAACCGCGTCAACACCCTTGCCGGCTGGGTCTTCTAGCGGCCAGTCAAGGTAAGTCTTACCTGGGAAGAACGGGCACTTGTCTCCGCAGCCCATTGTGATCACGTAGTCCGAATCCTTCACGGCTTCATCGGTGAGCACCTTTGGGCTGTTATTGGCAATGTCGATGCCCTCTTCGGCCATGGCCGCAATAGCCGATGGGTTGATTTGGTCCTTCGGTTCGGTTCCGGCCGAAAGCACCTGAACGCGGTCTCCGGCCAAAGCCTGTAGGTATCCCGCAGCCATCTGTGAACGGCCTGCGTTGTGAACGCAAACAAAAAGTACTGCTGCTTTTTTATCAGACATTTCTATTCCTATTAGTTGTTTACAAGTTCCAGATAAAGGGCATCGATGCGCTGCACTATGTCTTCGCGCACGATTCGGGTTTGTGCCAGTTTGTCGCCGTCGGCTGCGGTTGGCTCTGGTGTGAACCAGGTTTCAATGGTTCCGTTCATGCCCGCGACTGGGTTCAACTTGGCCTCGTTGCCAAGAATCACAATCCGATCCACGGTCTTGAAAACCTCATCGGTGATTGCCTTTGGGTACTCTCCATCCATGCTCACGCCCAGCTCCGCAATTGCCGATTGCGCTTCGGCATTCAGTGCATCGCCGTGATGGGTGCCACCCGAGAAAACGGCAACCGAGTCGCCCGCTTTGGCTCGCATAAGGGCAGCCGCCATCTGGGACTTACCGGCGTTGTGAACACAAACAAAAAGCACCGATGGCTTAGTTGCTGACATTGGAGATTCCTTTTACTAGAACGAAGCCGAGTAACGCACCCACCAGTTGAGCCACAATGAATGGCGCTACCGAATCTGGTGCAATACCTGCAAAGGTGTTGCTGAAAACGCGCCCGATTGTGACCGCGGGGTTTGCGAAAGATGTCGACGAAGTAAAGAAGTAGGCGGAGCCAATCCAAGCTGGAACAGCGATGGGGATCAGCGCACCTTGGCCGCGACTCGAGAACACCCCGATCACCGTGATTAGGCCGGCTGTTGCAATGATTTCACCGATGATGGTGCCTGAGGAAACACGTTCGTGGGTGGCAATCTGAATCGCACTTAAATCGAACATCAAGTTAGCCACAACAGAGCCGAGAATGGCCCCGAAAACCTGAGCTACCGTGAAGTAAATGGCGTGAAGCCCAGATACCTGCTTGCCCAGCCATTGAGTCAGAGTGACCGCCGGGTTAAAGTGAGCGCCACTGATCGGGCCAATCACGTAAATGAGCAGACCAAGCGCAAGAACCGTTGAAACAGTGTTGGTCAGGAGTGCCACACCGAAATCCTGTGAAAGATTGGTTCCCATTATTCCTGAACCAACCACCACCGCAACCAGTGTGGCAGTGCCCACAAACTCAGCGATCAACTTGCTAAGAGTTTTGTTCATGTGGCCCTCTCGGGGTTCAAACGGATTTCACTAGTTGTACAACTAATAAACAAACCTTGAGTGAACTACTTGATGTGGAGCGGCCCGCGAATCAGTTTGTGTTGGGCTGCCTGGGCAACGGGCCGCATGGTGATCAGATCTAGATTGACGTGACCCGGCAGCTCAACCGAGTGAACAATCGCCTCGGCAACGTCAGCCGCCAAAAGCGGGGCTTCGACTCCCGCATAAAGCTCCTCGACCTTGGCAACTTCACCGGCAAAGCGGTTCAACGCGAACTCATCGGTCTTCACCATTCCGGGCGCAACCTCGATCACTCGAATCGGCTCTCCCGCCAACTCCAGGCGC
>CAIYOE010000119.1 GCA_903927775.1 uncultured Micrococcales bacterium
ATTCCGACATCTGGCGATGTGCGCTGCATGAATTCGGCAAAGTCGAAGCCGTTAGGCCCCGGGCCAAGTTCGATGTCGACGACAACGGCGTCTGGGTCGGTGCTGGCGACTGCTCGTTTTGCGTCGGCTACGTTAGCAGCGGTAGCCACACTAAAGTCGTGGCCTTCTAGGGTTTGAGCAATCAAGTCGCGCAACAGCGATTCATTTTCCACAACGACGATGTGGCGACGATACATGAGACCCCTCCACAAAACGTTTCGTTTTTTCACTAAAAGGTTATTCTATTCCGCCTTGTCAGTGGGTAATGAAACAATCGGGTAATGAAGATTATTGGCGGGGACCTCGTAACTTTTAACTCAAGAGATCTGATGCGCGCGGCGGGTTGCCAGCATTGCTTGTATCTTGCAATGGCCGTGGCCCTTGACCCCGAGGGCTTAGGCGCCCAAATAGCACCGCTAAAGACTCAGGTACCACAGCTACCAAGCAAATACGGCTTCAAGTTCGAAGACCAAATCGAAGCCGACTTTGTCTCCGCGCTCCCGCAAGGGCAGGTGCAAAAACCAGATCAAAGCCTGCCAGACCAGTTCGCCGCAACCATCGAACTCATGGAACAAGGCGTTCCGGTTATTTATCAGGGAACCCTGGAGCACCAGGTGGGTAACACCAAATTCAATGGCCGACCAGACTTTTTGATTCGCGCCGATTACTCGGTTTCATTCGTCGGCCAGTCCTTGATTGTCCAAGCAAATGGGCAAGGCCAAAACGATCGTTACTTTGTTCTAGATGCCAAGTTGGCGGCAAACCCAAAACCAGAGAACCTGTTGCAGGTTGGCCTTTACATAGATGCACTTATAGGCATTGGCTTCAACCACTCGGGCAAACATGGCCTGCTAATGGGAAACCGGAATGTTGTGTTGTTCGACCAAATTGATTTGCTACCGGCAACCCTTGAGGCTCGAACAAAGATCGAATACGCGGCCCAGCGATTGGCTCAAGACCAAGACCGAAGCTGGCTGGAATGGCAAAACCTAGAGAAATTTTGCCCGACCGCCGCACTCTGCAAAAAGTGCGATTATGAGGAGCTTTGTATTCAGCAAAGGCACCATGTGGACCACCTACAACTGGTAGCCAACATTCGCAAAGACCAAATCGCCAAACTCAATCAAGCCGGAATCCACACCATGGCTCAGCTGGCTCACCTCGACGATACTCAGTGCCCGAGCGATCTCAAGTTACCTACGTTCATCAAACTTCGCAATCAAGCCCTGGTTCAAACCGAAACGATTCAAACTGGCAAGCCGGTCTATCGCATGATTGACAACCCGGCAATCCAGGTCATGCCGCCCGCATCTGAAGGCGACATTTTCTTCGACATGGAAGGCTTTCCGTACTACGGGCCTGGTGGGCTCGAGTACCTCTTTGGCTCAATCATTCGCAACGGTCAAGAAACCGAGTTCATCCCCTTCTGGGCTCACGATCGACTAGCCGAGGCAAAGGCTTTTGCAGATTTCATCGACTTTGCGGTTGAGCGGCTAGGGCGATACCCAGATGCCCACATATATCACTACGCGTCTTACGAGGTCTCTGCCATGCGTCGCCTGTCTGAGCGCCACGGTATAAAGGCACAAGAAGTTGAATGGTTGGTAGAGGGCAGCAAATTTGTCGACCTTTACTCGGTGGTAACCAACTCTATTTTTGCCGGATTCGAAGGCTACTCAATCAAAAAATTAGAGGCCTTCTACCCCGAGAAACTAACTCGCTCCGAGAAAGTGAAAAACGCAGGCGACAGCATCGTTGAATACGACCTGTACCGCGAGGCCATTGCGGTTGAACCAGACGGACCAGAGGCAAAGGCCCTGCTCGAGGCAATCTACGAGTACAACAAAGACGACTGCGTATCCACGCTGCATCTCTACAACTGGCTTTCCGAACTTCCCGGTGCATCCACTAAGTATCAGGAGTGGCTTTTAGCGATTCAAACTCAAAAGCTAGCTCGAGAAGACCAGGCACAAAGTCAACCTAATGATTCCAGTGCGGCTCAGGCCCGAGCCGAACTCGAACGAATTCAACTCGAGACCGACCAGCTCTTGGCAAAGGCAGCCTCGGCCCAATCGGGTGCAAGCCTCGATCTGGACTCCCGGCTTTCCGCCTGGTTGGCTTTGGCGCACTCAATGATGTTTTATAAACGTGAGGCAGTGGCCTTTTGGCTGCGTGTCTTTTTCCTCACTCAAGCTCTGCCCGATGACCTAGATCAAGACCGAAAAGGTCTTGCAATTGATTCGGTCGACTTCGATGGTCAGGAATACACCTATCGGTTAGGCCCTGGCCAAACTCACTTTTTCAAGGCCGAAGACAAAATCTTTGTTCGCTACCCGCTCTTGTCTGGAACCAACACCTGGGATTTCGGAACCGTTAGGTTTGTGACCGAGAACCAGGTCGTCTTCACCAGAAGACTCGGGCCGGGCTCCACGGGAGCCGACCCTAACGGCATCTTTGCAAATGATCTGGTTCCCGCCGGGAGTAAACAGGTAGCGGTAGCGAACCACGCGCGCAAACTCACTAACCTTTGGCAAGACCCCGCGGGAGACATCCCCGAAAAATCCGCGGTGATGGACCTGCTGCTCAGAAGAAAGCCAAACCTCTCAGGCCATGCTCTTCCTGGAGGTCAACAAGATTCGCTTGAAAGCGCGATCATCGATGCGGTTTTCAAGTTGGATAACAGCACATTAGCCATTCAAGGACCACCGGGGTCGGGTAAAACCTACCTGGCATCTCGGGCCATTCGCGCGCTGCAAGATGCGGGTAAAAGAGTGGGCGTTGTAGCCAACTCGCACAGCGCGGTAGAAAACCTCTTGTTTGCGTGCATTGAAGCCGGCGTGCCAGTAGAAGCAATTGCCAAAAGGCGAAACTCCAAAGATCGCGGTCGCAACACCAACCCGTGGCACCCCATTAAGGATTCCCGGGCGGTCGAGGTCTTCAAGGCGCAGCAAAAATCTGGTTTCGTAGTTGGCGGTACCGCTTGGAACTTAACCAGCGATGCCTTCATAGCCCTTGATCTGGATTACATTTTCATCGATGAAGCCGCCCAATTCTCACTCGTAGACGCAATCGGTGTTGGCATAGCAACCAAGAATCTGGTGCTACTCGGCGACCCAATGCAACTCACTCAGGTGGTGCAGGCGGTTCATCCGGGCGGGGTCGATAACTCGGCCCTAGGTCACTACATGGGAGAGAACGAACTTTTACCGGCGGACTCCGGTTACTTTGTCTCGCAAACCCGCAGAATGCACCCCTTGGTAAACGAGCCCGTGAGCTGGTTGGCCTACCAGGGCCAACTTTCGGCCCACGCGTCCACAAGCCAGAACATCATTCCAACGATCCCAGTTGGTCTAATCCCTGTGCCGGTGCACCACGAGTCCAACTCATCGCACAGCGCCCAAGAAGTCGCTGTTGCCGTGGAACTGGCGATCAAACTTTCGTCCGTTTTAGAGCAAGACAAAATCATGGTTATTGCGCCATTCAACGCCCAAGTAGACCTTCTTGAACAAGCCCTAAAGAACGCCAGTCTGCCAAACATTCCGGTCGGTACGGTAGACAGATTCCAAGGCAAAGAGGCCATGGCCGTGATTTATAGTCTCACCTCGTCGTCTGCGGCAGACACACCCCGCGGGCTGGAGTTCGTGCTCAACCGAAACCGTCTCAACGTAGCAATTTCCAGGGCCAAGGCAACCGCTTATTTGATCTATTCGCCAGCGCTACTAAGCCCAGACTTCAACTCAGTCGAAGACCTTAAGGGCGTCAGCAGGTTGCTGGGCACCCTAAGCTTCGGGCAAGACCTTTAGGGTCTTTAGCGTCCTATCGGCCACAAAGGCGATTCTGGTTCCCGAGTCTCTCGCTTCAAAAAGTGCGTCCAGCGCATCCTTGGTGATTCGCTCACCCGGAGAAAGCACCGGTACACCGGGTGGGTAAGGGCAGATCATCTCTGCACTCACTCGTCCAACGGCCAAGGCGCTATCTACAACCTCGTAGCTGCTAAAGAAAGCCTCACGCGGGGTAACAACAACCTCGGGCTCGATACTAAACGCGGCCGCTACCGAAATCTGGCGCGGTTCGCCGCGGTGCTGGTTGACGCTAGCGATGATTCGACGAATCAAATCCTGAATGCGATCAGGAGTATCCGCAAAGGTAATCATGGGAATAATCAAGTCTCGGTTTGCCATTTCGACATCGATGTTGGCAGCCAGCAAGTCGGCCTCAACGTCGTTGCCATCGGCCCCGGTTTCAGCCAGCAAAATAACCAATTTCAGCGGGTCAATATATTGGCCGTCGATAACGCCGATGCCCGCCGCACGAAGTGCATCGCGGCCCACCTGGGTTGCTTTGATTACCGGGCCGATTAGTTCTTCGCCGTGTTTTGCCAGCAGCGCGCGAGCCGCATCGATGCTTGCCAAGATACGCCCAGACATCGATGTGGTTTGAGTCGAATCAAACATTTTGTTGAATCTAGGAAGGTCAACGTAGTCGCCCTTGACCAATACAAACGAGGCCTGCGAATAAGAGGGCAAGGTTTTGTGAGCCGACGTGACAACGATATCTGCGCCCTCGGCCATTGGGTGATTCGGCAGGTTCGGGTGGAAGCCAAAGTGCGCCGCCCAAGCTGCATCCACAACCAGCGGAACCCCGTAAGAGTGCGCGACCGCAGACAACCTTGGAATGTTGCTCATGGTGCCCACATAACTTGGCTCACCAATCAGAACTGCCTTGGCGTCAGGGTGTTTTTCTAGAGCCGCCGCAAGTACGTGGCTTGGTAGATACTCAGGCAGACCGGTAGCCGTGTTTATTTCGGGTCTCACCCAAATCGGGGTGACCCCCGCATAGACCAGGCCGACCAAAACGCTC
>CAIYOE010000120.1 GCA_903927775.1 uncultured Micrococcales bacterium
GCGATGCCAATCTGCACGATTCGCTTTGGGTCCAAACCGGCTTCGATTAGGCGGCGCACCGGCGAACCGTTGCTAATGCCGTCTCTCAGGTCGTGGTGGGCGTCGAAGGTGATTAGTCCGGACTTTGGTAGGTCGGATCCATATGCACCCATGGCCATGGCGTAGGTCACCGAGTTGTCGCCGCCAAGACCGACAACCAGACCGGCCTGTTGGCGTAACTGAGCCACGGCGCTCGCCGTGCGGTCCTCGCCTGCTGGCGAGTCCGGATCCTGAATATCGCCAAAGTTGCCAATTGCAAGAGCCCCGAGGTCTAGTCGGTGCTCCCAACTCCACGTGCTGTAGCGCAGGAGAGCAGCGCGGATTGCCGCCGGGGTGGTGTGGGCCTTGGTGGCGGAGATGCTGGTGAGGTGAGCGGGAATACCAAGAATGGCCGCGTCCCATGTGGTGTCTTGGTCTTGCAGCGATGCCTCACGCAGCAGGTGAGCGGCCCGTGGCCAAAGCGGGTCGATCGGTAAGGTGCTTGAGTTGCCGCCCGCGGTGCCTTGCGAGGAATCAGAGGTAATTGGGGTCTCAGTCATGGTGTCCCAGGTTTCTTGATAGTTGGTTTGCGGCGGTGGTAAGCGCCTTGGTCATCCGTTCGCGCAGGTCATCGCTGGCCTGTTCGGTTTTAAAGGTCAGGTTTAGCGCCGCTACCGGAAAGTCCAAGTGATCGCGGACGGCGACCGAAATTCCGCTCAAACCTGAGCTGATGAATCCGTCTTCGCTACTGAAGCCAATCGCTTTTTCGGATTTGAGCGCGGCAGTTAACTCGGAGACGTTCTTTGGCCCGAGTCCGGTGCGGTTTACCAGCTCTTGTTGGCTGGAGTAAAGGGCGCGGACCTGCGCGGTGGGCAACTGGGCCAGCATGGCACGCCCCGATGCGGTCAGGTGGGCCGGTAGGCGAACACCCACCTCGGTCACAGCATTGATGGGTCTTCGCGGCAGTTCACGCAATAGATACAGGGTCTCGGTTCCGTGCAAAATCGCCAGGTGCCCGATCACGGGAAGCTTGCGCTCGACCTCGTGCACCAGCTTGGCAAGAATCGGCCGGGCAAGGCGCTCCAGCGGATCGTGACGCAGGTAAGCCTGGCCCAACTCGAAAGCAGAGATCCCCAAACCCCAGCGCGAATCCCCGGGATAGTGCAAAACGTAGCCCTCTTGCTCCATGGCCTTTAGAAGGTGATAGGTGGAAGATCTTGGCAAATCCAGGCGTTGAGCCAAAGCGGTTGCCGTGACCGGGCCGGCGCTTTTGGCCATGATGCGCAACACCCCTAGGGCCCTGGTTGCCGCCGATGCATTTGCCATAACTAAATGATGCTCCTGAGCCCGTTGCAAAGCCAGTAGAAACCCCGACCAATGTCTGAAATGCCAGACACGACTGTGGGCTTTTGGCTGGTGACAACACGCTTTATTCGCTGGAATATCAACATGAACTCACAGACTCGTGGACCACTGCACGCCGCTCGCGGCAACACCCTTACCGCTCGCGGTTGGCAGCAAGAAGCTGCGCTGCGCATGCTGCACAACAACCTAGACCCGGCGGTGGCCGAGCACCCGCAAGATCTAATCGTTTACGGTGGCAATGGAAAGGCAGCTCGTAACTGGGCCAGCTTCGACGCAATGGTGCGCACCCTTACCAACCTGGCCGACGACGAGACCATGCTGGTGCAGTCCGGTAAGCCGGTTGGCGTGTTCCGCACCCACGAGTGGGCTCCGCGCGTGCTGCTTGCTAACAGCAACCTGGTGGGCGACTGGGCCAACTGGCCCGAGTTCCGCCGCCTAGACGACCTTGGCCTAACCATGTATGGGCAGATGACCGCCGGCTCGTGGATCTACATTGGTACCCAGGGCATTTTGCAGGGCACCTATGAGACCTTTGCCGCCGTTGCGGCCAAGCGATTTGGTGGCACCCTGGCCGGCACTCTGACACTCACCGGTGGTTGCGGTGGCATGGGTGGCGCACAGCCGCTAGCGGTCACCATGAACGAGGGAACCTGTCTGATCGTTGACATCGATGAATCGCGACTGCGCCGCCGAGTCGAGACCCGCTACCTAGACGAGGTCTACACCGACATCGACCGCGCTGTAGAGCGTGCCGTTGCAGCCAAGAACAAGCGCGAGGCAGTTTCGATCGGTCTGGTCGGGAATGCTGCCACCGTATTCGCCGAGCTACTAAAGCGCGATGTCCCTATCGACATCGTGACCGACCAGACTTCGGCCCACGACCCGATGTACTACATCCCGGAGGGAATGGAGTTTGACTCCGCTCGCCGCATCGCCAACGAAGACCCAACCGAGTTCACCAAGCGTTCGCAGGCGGCCATGGCAAAGCAGGTAGAGGCAATGGTTGGGTTTATGGACAAGGGTGCCGAGGTCTTTGACTACGGAAACTCGATCCGCGACGAGGCCCGCAAGGGTGGCTATGACCGCGCCTTTGATTTCCCCGGATTCATTCCGGCTTACATTCGCCCGCTTTTCGAAGAAGGCAAGGGTCCGTTCCGCTGGGTAGCGCTTTCGGGTGATCCGCAGGATATCTACAAGACCGACAAGGCAGTGATGGACCTGTTCCCAGAGAACGACCACCTGCAGCGATGGATGCGCCTGGCGCAAGAGCGCGTGGAGTTCCAGGGTCTTCCTGCTCGTATTTGCTGGTTAGGTTACGGCGAACGCGACAAGGCCGGAGCCAAGTTCAACGACATGGTCGCCTCGGGCGAGCTGTCGGCTCCAATCGTGATCGGCCGCGATCACCTGGACTGTGGTTCGGTGGCATCTCCATACCGCGAAACCGAGGCCATGCTAGATGGCTCCGATGCGATTGCCGACTGGCCACTGCTTAACGCCATGCTCAACATCTCTTCTGGTGCTTCATGGGTATCGCTTCACCACGGTGGAGGAGTGGGCATGGGCCGAAGCATTCACGCCGGCCAGGTTTCGGTAGCCGACGGAACCGCTTTGGCTGCCCAGAAGCTGAACCGGGTACTAACCAACGACCCGGGTATGGGAGTGATTCGTCACGTTGATGCAGGTTACGACTTTGCCAAGGAAGTGGCCCGCGACCGAGGAGTTCACGTTCCGATGCTGGATAACCGCTAGCAGTAGGCCAGCGGGAATCAAGTAGGTTCTTCTTGTGAGCACCGTTGCCATTACCGACATCGGGTCGCTGGTTACCAATGACTCTAACGTTGGCGCTGGCGCACTCGGACTAATAACAAATGCCGCAATCGTTATAGATTCCGGTGTTGTGGTTTGGGTAGGGTCAAAAGAGCACCTCCAGCCCAC
>CAIYOE010000121.1 GCA_903927775.1 uncultured Micrococcales bacterium
ACTCGAGCCTTGGCAAGAATGTCCTGCGACTCGAGACGACCAAAGATGCTTTCGCGAATGCGGTCGCTGGTTGGTCGGGTGGCCTTGGCTGGCGAGGCAAGTTTTAGGGATCCGGCAATACCGGCAATGATTCTGGTCACTGGACAAGGATACTCGCACTTGAAATTTCGGGCATCGATGGAGCACTAGGTGCCAGACCCGATTCGATGTGGGTGACTTGAGGCAAGATTGAAACATGCTGCTGCCATTGACCCCGCTGGATCGCGTTCTTGGCGACCGCACGGCCAAGGCCTTTGCCAAACATTTGGGGTTGCGGACTATCGCAGACCTACTGACACACTATCCGCGCCGGTACTACACCCGCGGCGAGCTCACGCCAATCATGCAGATTCCGATTGGGGAGGCGGTCACGATTGTGGCCGATGTAGTAGATGCCAAAGAGCGCCGAATGAAGGGCAAAAACGGTTCGATTCTTGAGATTCGAATCACCGATGGCGAAGGCCAGGTGACCCTGACCTTCTTTAACCAAGCTTGGCGGCTCAAAGACCTGCGCCCGGGTGCCCGCGGGCTCTTTGCCGGCAAGATCAGCGAGTACGGTGGCCGCCTTCAGCTTTCGCATCCCGAATACGAGCTTTTCAACGAGGAAATGGACGAATCCAAGGCCAAAGCCTGGGCCGAGGTTCCTATTCCCATTTACCCGGCGGCCAGCAGCGTGACCACCTGGGCCTTGCAGCGGGCACTCGCGGTGGTTTTAGACACTCTGCCGCCCATGGATGACGAACTGACCACCGATGTAGTCGCCGCCGAGGGATTGTTGAGTCTGGAAGACGCGATTCGCAAAATCCACCAGCCGCAAAACCACAACGACCACTGGCACGCACACAAAACCCTGAAAGCCCACGAGGCGTTTTTGCTTCAGGCCACTTTGCTCAAGCGCAGGGCCGAAAACGCTCACCTGCAGTCCACGGTTCGAGTCGCTGCCGCGGGGGGAGCCCTGGCCAAGTTCGACGAATCGCTGCCTTTTACCATGACGGCCGGGCAGGTTGCTGTTGGCCAAGAAATCACCGATGACCTAGCCAGGCCACACCCCATGAACCGTTTGCTTCAGGGAGAGGTGGGTAGCGGCAAGACTCTGGTTGCCTTGCGAGCCATGCTCACGGTTGCCGACAGCGGGGGACAAGCCGCCTTGCTGGCTCCAACTGAGGTGCTGGCTAGTCAGCACTACAACAGCATGCTGGCATCCTTGGGCGAAGACCTGGCTCGCCAGGTTGGCCTCACTCTGTTGACCGGCCAGATGGGAACGGCAGAGCGCAAACGCGCCATGTTGCAGCTGGTCAGCGGCAAGGCTCAGATCGTGGTGGGTACTCACGCGCTGATTGCCAACAAGGTGGAGTTCTTTGATTTAGGTCTAGTGGTGGTAGACGAACAGCACCGCTTTGGTGTGGAGCAGCGCGAGGCACTTCGGCTCAAGGGCAAAACCTCGCCCCACATGCTCACCATGACAGCAACCCCGATTCCTCGCACGCTGGCTGTCACCGTCTTTGGCGACCTAGACGTGAGCACCCTCACCGAGCTGCCAGGTGG
>CAIYOE010000122.1 GCA_903927775.1 uncultured Micrococcales bacterium
AGCCAAACGGCGGCCTCGGCATCCTGATATTCCAAAAATGGCGACCACTCGGCCCAGCCCATTGGCCCCTCAAATAAGAGGGCCTCGCGCACCAAAACCCCGCGAAACTTGGTTTTCAGCGGGATGCTCACCACCTTTGCGGTGGCGAGGATTTCTTCTAGCGCAATAGGCACACCGTTAGTCTAGAAGCATGGCTCAGCAGGTATCGCAGTTGTTCGACGCAACCATTTGGCAAGATGTGGCAGGTTTTGAAAACCTGACCGACATCACCTACCACCGTCACGTGGAATTGGGCATTGTGCGCATCGCCTTCAATCGCCCCGAGGTCCGCAACGCATTCCGTCCAAAGACGGTCGACGAACTGGCTCGCACCCTGACTCACGCAGCAGAGGATTCCAAGGTTGGCGTGGTTTTGCTCACCGGAAACGGGCCATCTCAGAAAGATGGCGGCTGGGCATTTAGCAGTGGCGGCGACCAGCGGGTGCGCGGACGCGACGGCTATAAATACAGCGATGGAGAGACCGCCGCGAACGTTGACCCGGCCCGCAGCGGCCGACTGCATATCCTTGAGGTTCAACGAATCATTCGATTTATGCCAAAAGTGGTTATCGCTTTGGTACCTGGATGGGCTGCCGGTGGCGGCCACTCGCTCAACGTGATTGCAGATCTTTCGATCGCCAGCGCTGAGCACGCCAAGTTCAAGCAGACCGATGCCGACGTGGGAAGCTTTGATGCCGGTTACGGCAGCGCCTATCTGGCCAAACAGGTTGGCCAAAAGTTCGCTCGCGAAATCTTCTTCTTGGGCCAAACCTACGACGCGCAGCGCGCCTACCAGATGGGCGTTGTAAACCTTGTGGTCCCTCACGCCGATCTTGAAAAAGCCGGTGTGGAGTGGGGCGCCGAAATCCTACGAAAGTCCCCAACGAGCATTCGCATGCTCAAGTACGCCATGAACGCGGTAGACGACGGCATGGTTGGCCAGCAGTTGTTTGCGGGTGAGGCTACCCGTTTGGCCTATGGCACCGACGAAGCCGTGGAGGGCAAAGAGGCATTCTTGGAACGCCGCGAGCCTAACTGGTCGGCTTTCCCCTGGCACTTCTAGTACTTACCCTGCCGCGCAAGAACAATGTCTATTCCTCTAAAGCTAGTCGCCGCTAACGACACCGTTGGTGCACTATTGGCTCTTGCCGATGCGTTAGCCGGCAAGCAGGCGGTTTTCATCACTGCACCCGAGACCAACGGACTAATGCCTGAGGTCCACGGTTTGCCCAACGAGGTTGACCAGAATGTTGCACTGATAGTGGAAAGCTCCGGAAGCACGGGAACTCCAAAGCGAATCAGCCTGAGTGCCGCGGCTCTCTTGGCAAGCGCCAAGGCAAGCGAGGCCAGGTTGGCTCCGAATGCCCCGGTCAATACTCAGTCGCAGTGGCTGGTTTGCCTTCCAATCAACTATGTGGCCGGAGCCAACGTTCTGATTCGCTCGCTGGTGGCCGACACTCAGCCAGTGCTCATGAACACCACCTTGCCCTTCACAGCCGACGCCTTTGCTCGCTCCGCCAGTCTGATGACGGCCGAACGTCGATTTGTATCGCTGGTTCCCACTCAACTTTTGAGGTTGGTAAATCAGGCGGGCATCGATG
>CAIYOE010000123.1 GCA_903927775.1 uncultured Micrococcales bacterium
CAGAGCGGTCCTACCGCGGCGGTTGGAGCCAGCACCGACGTCCACTCGAGCGCGTCTGCTACTCCGAGCATCACCGGGAGCCCGATCGCCACTAGCAGTGCGGCTCCTACCAACGGCAGCGACCTCAACTGGGTAAGCAAGAGCCTTCAGGCGCAGTATGAGCAGCTTGACTGCTCTAAGTCGTTCCGAGCTCCAGGCCAGGTAGACGACAACAGCAAGCCTTTGGTCACCTGTGACAGCAGCCGTACTTTCAAGTACATCCTTGGTCCGGTAGAGGTAGAGGGTAAGCACATCGCCGACGCCAATGCCAACACCGTGACCACCTCAACGGGAGCCAGCACCGGCGAGTGGGCAGTGAACCTGACATTCGACTCGGTTGGTACCCAGGGCTTTGCCAAGGTCACTCAGCGTCTATATGCCCTTGGTCAGGCCAACCAAAAGCCTCGCGACGAGTTCGCTGTGACCCTTGATGGCTACGTAATCACCGCTCCTTCTGCACAGGCTGTTATCAGCAACGGTCAGGCGCAGATCACCGGCTCGTTCACCGCCGCTAGCAGCAAGGCTCTTGCAGACCAGCTCAAGTACGGTTCATTGCCGATCGGCTTCAACGTTCAGAGTCAGGACAACATCAGCGCAGCTCTCGGTGGGCAACAGCTCAGCAGTGGTCTGCTAGCTGGTCTTATTGGACTGATCATCGTCGTCTTCTACTCGGTTCTTCAGTACCGCGGACTAGCTATCATCACCATCGGCTCGTTGATTGTTGCAGCCGTGTTCACCTACCTCATGGTCTCGCTATTGGCATGGCGCCAGGGCTACCGTTTGTCGCTGGCCGGTGTAACTGGTCTGATTGTTTCGATTGGTATTACTGCAGACTCGTTCATCATTTACTTTGAGCGTGTTCGAGACGAACTTCGCGACGGCCGTGGACTTTCAGCAGCGGTCGACCAGGGATGGAAGCGCGCGATCCGAACCATCCTGGTTTCAGACGGCATTTCGTTCCTAGCGGCGGTAGTCCTTTACACCTTGACCGTGGGAACCGTTCGTGGTTTTGCTTACACTCTGGGACTCACCACCATCATCGACATTTTGGTTGTGGTCTTATTCACCCACCCAATGCTGCAGCTTTTGGCCGGCGTGAAATTCTTTGCCAGCGGTCACAAGTGGAGTGGTTTTGATGTGAAGACCATGTCAGAAATCGCTTACCTAGGCCGCGGACAGTTCCGCGTTGCCAAAGAGGTGGCTGCTACCAAGGTGGCCAAGTCCTCTAAAGAAGCAGTCAAGCGCCAGACCATCGCCGAGCGTAAGGCATCCGGCGAAACCAAGGGAGATGCAAACTAATGTCTCGTTTTAGCGATTTGGGTAACGCCCTTTATTCGGGCGAGCGTTCCTACAACTTTGTAGGACGACGTAACATCGGGTTTTCGATCTCGGCAGTAGTCATGGCCCTGGCCATCGCACTGACCTTCTTGGTACACAGCGGATTCAACTTCGGTATCGAATTCAAAGGTGGTTCGGAGTTCCGCGTCACCAGCACCAACGCCAACTACCAGAGCATTGCAACTCAATCAGTTGACAGCATCCTTGGCGCAACCGCGCAGGTAAATGTCAGCCAGGTGGGAACCGATGGCGTTCGCATTCAGACCGAGCGTTTGTCCCCAAACAAGAGCGAGGCCGTTCGTCAGGCTATCGCAAAGGGCTTCGGGGTACCAGGCAGCTCTGTGGCTTCTTCGTTTGTTGGCGCCAACTGGGGAGCGGACATCACCGGTAAGGCACTTAGCGGTCTGCTCTGGTTCATCGTTCTAGCGGCTATCGCTATGGCGGCATACTTTAGGACTCTAAAGATGTCTGCTGCAGCCCTTATCGCTCTGGTACACGACCTCGTGATCACTGCCTGCGTCTACGGTGCGCTTGGTTTTGAAGTAACCCCGGCAGCCGTCATCGGCTTCTTGACCATCCTTGGTTACTCGCTCTACGACACCGTTGTTGTGTTCGACAAGATTCGCGAGAACACTTTCGAGGTCGAGTTCAGCGCTACCAGCACATTCCGTGAGCGTATCAACCTCGCTATCAACCAGACTCTGGTTCGTTCGATTAACACCTCGATCGTGGCTGTTCTTCCGGTTGCATCGATTCTGTTCATTGGAACTCTTTTGCTGGGCGCTGGAACCCTCCGCGACATTTCCCTTGCATTGTTCATCGGAATCATCGTTGGTACTTACTCCACAATCTTTGTAGCTGCGCCGCTTTACGCGTTGTTCCGCGAAAAGGAACCAAAGTACGCCACCGCCGAAGCTAAGGTACTGGCTAGCCGCTAGTAGCAAACGCCCCAATTGTCAGACGCAAACCCTACAGGCAGTATTAGTGCTTTTCGCACGCGCCTGCAGGGGTTGTTCGGCAAAGGGGGCCCTTATTCCGACGAGCTAGGAGAAATCCTTCGCACGGCCAAATCCAACCACCCAAAAGCCGATCTGAGCATTATTGAACGCGCCTTTGAGGTAGCCGAGGAAGCCCATCGCGGCCAGACTCGCAAAAGCGGCGAACCCTACATTACGCATCCGCTTGCTGTGACCAAGATCCTTGCCGATCTGGGTATCGGAGTAACCAGCCTGGCTGCGGCGCTGCTGCATGACACAGTCGAAGACACCCCGTACACCCTGGATGCGCTTACGCGTGACTTTGGAACCGAAGTCGCCATGTTGGTCGATGGAGTCACCAAACTCGACAAGGTCAAGTTCGGTGAAAACGCCCAGGCCGAAACCGTCCGCAAGATGGTTGTTGCCATGTC
>CAIYOE010000124.1 GCA_903927775.1 uncultured Micrococcales bacterium
GAAGAAGAGAAGATTCGCGTACTACGCGACGCCGGCTACGACATGGAGCTCGGTGGCAAGGACATCAACTCGGTTCAGTACCAGAACGCCAACAACTCGGTCCGTGTAAACGCAGAGTTCATGACCGCGGTAGAGAACGGCACCAAGTTCGGGCTTCGTGCTCGCACCACCGGTGAGGTAATCGAAGAAGTAGACGCTCGCGAACTATTCGACAAGATCGCTCTTGCCGCATGGGAGTGTGCAGACCCAGGTATCCAGTACGACGACATCATCAACGACTGGCACACCACTCCTGAGTCGGGCCGCATCAGCGCCAGCAACCCTTGCTCGGAGTACATGCACCTAGACAACTCGTCGTGTAACCTGGCCAGCCTGAACCTTCTAAAGTTCTTGCAGCCAGACGGCAGCTTCGACACCGCCACCTTCACCAAGGCAGCAGAGCTAATCATCACTGCGATGGACATCTCGATCTGCTTCGCTGACTTCCCAACCACTGCTATCGGCGAGACCACCCGCGCTTACCGTCAGCTTGGTATCGGCTACGCAAACCTCGGTGCATTGCTTATGGCAATCGGCGTTCCTTACGACAGCAAGGAAGGCTTCGCTCTTGCAGCTGCCATCACCTCGCTCATGAGTGCCGCCACCTACCGTCGCTCGGCTGAACTTTCGGCAGTTGTAGGTAACTACGACGGCTACGCCAAGAACAAGGCCGGACACGACCGCGTTATGGCAAAGCACGAAGCCGCAAACGCTCAGCTGGTTCCGGTAAACAGCATCGATGCAACCGTCATCGCAGCTGCCACCGAGCAGTGGGCACTGAACACCGCGATTGGTGCTCAGAACGGCTGGAGAAACTCGCAGATCTCGCTTTTGGCTCCGACCGGAACCATCGGCTTCATGATGGACTGCGACACCACCGGTATCGAGCCTGACTTCTCGTTGGTCAAGTACAAGAAGCTCTCGACCGGTGGATCGATGCAGATCGTGAACCAGACCATTCCGTTCGCTCTGCACCGTCTTGGCTACTCGCAGGAGACCGTAGAGGCAATCATCGACCACATCAGCCAGCACGGCCACGTGGTAGACGCACCTGGTCTAAAGGTCGAGCACTACGCGATCTTCGACACCGCAGTTGGTGTTCGTGCGATTGAGCCAATGGGTCACGTTCGCATGATGGCCGCAGTTCAGCCATTCCTTTCGGGCGCAATCAGCAAGACCGTCAACATGCCAGAGACCGCAACCAAGGAAGAAATCGCAGACGTTTACTTCCAGGGTTGGAAGCTGGGCCTAAAGGCTCTAGCTATCTACCGCGACAACTGCAAGGTTGGCCAGCCACTGAGCGACGCCAAGGCAAAGGTTGAGGAGAAGAAGGCTCCTGAGGCGGCTTCGACCAACATCGATGCAACCCCACTGAGCCGTCCGGTTCGTAAGCGTCTTCCAAAGTCGCGTCCAAGCACCACCACCTCGTTCACCGTTGGTGGCGCAGAGGGTTACCTAACCGCTGGAAACTACCCAGACGGTGGCTTGGGCGAGCTATTCATCAAGCTGGGCAAGCAGGGTTCCACCCTGGCCGGCGTGATGGATGCCTTCTCGATCGCAGTTTCGATTGGTCTACAGTACGGCGTTCCACTGGAGACCTTCGTGCAGAAGTTCACCAACCTCTCGTTCGAGCCAGCCGGCATGACCGATGACCGCGATGTTCGCATGGCAAAGAGCATCATGGACTACATCTTCCGTCGTGTAGCCCTAGACAACCTGCCTTACGAGACCCGTGCGGCTCTGGGAATCCTGACCACCGACGAGCGCAGCTCGGCTTTGGACAACGGCGGCTACCCAGCCGTTACCGAGGCTCCTTCGATTGCAGCAGTTACCACCGCAACCCCAGCCACCGCGCCGGTTGAGGTAGTGGCAGCGGCGCCGGTTGCCGAGGCGGCTCCAGCTCCTCAGGTAATAGAAATCACCCGTAAAGAGGTTCACTCGAGCGCCGAGCTATTCGAGCTGCTACAAGGCAAGGAGAGCGACGCTCCACTTTGCTTCAACTGTGGCATCAAGATGCGCCCATCGGGTTCGTGCCACGTCTGCGAAGGCTGTGGATCGACCTCGGGTTGCAGCTAAACCCAAACGCTAAAACGCCGGCTCTCTTTTGAGGGCCGGCGTTTTGCCTTAACGGGTAGGTTAGACCCATGAACGCAAAGCCAGCAGCCCTAATCGTCATCGATGTCCAACAGGCATTCGACAACCCTGCCTGGGGTCGGAACAATCCAGCTTTGGAGGCAAACCTTCAAGCGCTACTTGAAACTTGGCGCAGCAATGATTGGCCGATCGTGCTGGTTCGCCACGACTCGGTGATGGAGGGTTCCGCGCTGGCTCCCGGCCACCCGGGCAACGCCTTCAAGCCGGGCATCGATGGAAAACACGACCTGCTGGTCACTAAAAGCGTGAACAGTGCTTTTTACGGCACCCCAAACCTTGAGGCCTGGTTGCGAGCCAATCAGATCACCAAGGTGGTCATCACGGGAATCCAAACCAACTATTGCTGCGAAACCACGGCTCGCATGGCGGGAAACCTGGGCTTCGAAACGATTTTTGCTATCGATGCCACCGCCACCTTCCCCAAGGAAAC
>CAIYOE010000125.1 GCA_903927775.1 uncultured Micrococcales bacterium
GCCGCCGGACACCATGCATGCACCCTGCACTGGATCATCAACGACGGCCCGATTCTGGACGGCCAGCTGCTTTTGCTAGATGCCGGAGTTGAGGTCGACAGCCTTTACACTGCCGACGTAACTCGCACCCTGCCGGTGAACGGAAAGTTCAGCCACATTCAGCGTTTGATTTACGACGCCGTGCTGGAGGCCGCTGATGCCGTGTTCGCAATGGCAAAGCCCGGCGTGACTTACAGCCAGATGCACGACACCGCCATGTCTGTTATCGCTCAAAAGACAGCTGAGTGGGGATTCCTACCGGAGGGCGCCAGCGCCGAAGAATCGCTGGAGCTAGATAACCAATGGCACCGCCGCTGGATGGTTCACGGCACGGGCCACCACCTGGGACTAGATGTGCACGACTGCGCTCACGCTCGCCGAAGCCAATACAAAGATGCCGTTCTAGAACCGGGCATGATTTTCACGATTGAACCAGGCCTTTACTTCCACCCAGATGACCTGCTGGTGCCAGAGGAGTTCCGCGGAATCGGCGTGCGAATCGAAGACGACGTTTTGGTGACCGAGACCGGTGTTGTGAACCTGAGCGGCGGTCTGCCTCGTGAGGCTTCGGAAATCGAAGCCTGGATGGCTCGCCTGAACGGTTAGATGCGTTTGAATCCTGGCTTGCGCCGAGGTTTAGGTGTTATTTGCAGTTAGCAGCGTGCTCGGCAACAGCCTTCTGAGCCTGCTCTACCAGCGGGTGAGGCACAACAACCTCGTACTTGGCGGCGACCACGGCCGATGCGCTGCTGAACTCGTGGCGGTTGCGGGTAAGGCTAAAACGCAACACGTTGATCAGCATTCCAATACCAGCACCGATAAATACCGCAGCCAAGGTGGTTGACCCAACCGAACTAGCTGCCGCAGTGGTGCCGGCCGACGAAGCCGGCTGAATAAACAAACTCACCAAAAGGCCTAGCCAGGATCCGGTAACCAAACCCTGGAAAGCAACTCGACCATAGGACAACTTGCTTCGAACCCGCTCAACAGTGCGCAGATCCGAACCCACGATTGCCACCATCGGTGCCGGGAAGTCATGGCGAATCAATTGGTCCACAAAATCAACGGCAGCGGCGTAGTCAGAGAAGTCAGCGATGACCTCTCCGTTTGGAACGGTTAGCTGCTGAATGCGGGCGTTTCGGCTTTTGCTATTAGGAGTATTCGACACCTTGTTATTGTCGCACGCTAGGGGGTTAATAAGGTAACGGTCTAAACTTGCCCTGTGAGTGCATCCAGAGTTTTCGTCGCCCGTCTAGCAGGCTGTGGCGTGTTTGACCCTGCCGGCGACAAGGTGGGTAAGGTCATAGATGTCCTGTTGGCCTACCGCAATTCCGGATCACCCAAAGCAACCGGCCTGCTGGTGGAAATCAGCGGTCGTCGCCGTGTTTTTGTGCCAATCGCGCGCATCACCTCGATTGGCGCGGGTCAAGTAATCACCACCGGACTCATCGATGTTCGTCGTTTCAGCCAGCGCGGCCAAGAAGTTCGCGTGATCGCAGAAATGCTGGGACGAAAGGTTCGCCTGCTAGACGGCAGCGGAACCGCCAACATCGAAGACCTGGCTATTGAGGTAAACCGCCGCAAGGAATGGGCCGTGTCAGAGCTATTCCTTCGTCGCCCCAAGATTGGCGCCAGCCCATTCGCTCGCGGAGCCACGCTCTTTGCAGGCTGGGAACAGGTTGCAGAGGAAGAAAAGGACCCCGAAGAAGGCCAGAGCGCTCAGCAGCTGATCGCCACCTATTCGGATCTTCGCCCAGCCGACATCGCATCTGCGCTTCTTGACCTACCCGATGAGCGCATGGTCGAGGTGGCCGAGGAACTAGACGACGAACGTCTGGCCGATGTTCTTGAGGAGCTGCCAGAAGACGAGCAGCTGGATATCATCGAGGAACTAGACGACGAACGTGCAGCCGAGATCCTGGACCTGATGGAACCAGACGACGCAGCCGACCTCATGGCGAACCTGCCAGAGGAACGCACCGAGGCACTGCTTGAGTTGATGGACCAGGACGAAGCAGAAGACCTGCGACGCTTGATGACCTATGCACCATTTACCGCGGGTGGTCTGATGACCACCGAGCCAATCATTTGTGCAGCCGATGCCACCGTGGCCGAGGCCATGGCTCTGATTCGCCGCCAAGATGTGGCGCCGGCGCTGGCCGCCAGCGTTTTTGTGACTCTGCCTCCGTACGAGACGGTGACCGGTCGCTACCTTGGCGTAGTTCACTTCCAGCGTATGCTGCGTTACCCGCCACACGAACGCCTAGCCACCTTGCTGGATACCGAACTCGAACCAGTTTCGCCAGAGACCCCCATCCAAGTTATTCACCGCGCGCTAGCTAACTACAACCTGGTTGCCCTGCCGGTGGTAGACGCCGAAAACCATTTGGTTGGCGTGGTCAC
>CAIYOE010000126.1 GCA_903927775.1 uncultured Micrococcales bacterium
ATTTTTAGCGTACATGTGGGCTCACCCTGGCAAGCAACTGTTGTTCATGGGTAGCGAGTTTGGGCAGCTAAGCGAATGGTCTTCAGAGCGAGGCCTCGATTGGTGGATTCTGGAGCAACCTAGCCATCGGGGAATTCAGGCGCTGGTATCCGCGCTAAACGCTGTCTACATAGACAACCCTGCGCTGTGGGAACTAGACCACGATCCTCGAGGATTCCAGTGGATAGATGGCGGCAACGCCGACCAAAACTGCCTATCCTTTGTTCGCTACGACGATTCCGGCGCACCGCTTGTGGTGGTAATTAACTTTGCCGGTCAACCACACGGCGGTTTCCGTTTGGGATTCCCGAGCGAAGGCGACTGGGTTGAGGTTTTGAACACGGATGCGGAAGCATTTGGTGGCTCTGGAGTGGGCAACTTCGGCAAGGTCTCGGTTCACGACCACGGCAGCCATGGCCAGCCGTTTAGCACCCAGATCACCGTGCCGCCTCTGGCAGCAGTGTTCTTTAAGCCGGCGGCCTAGAGCAGATTTTTGCCAGAACAGATTTTCGTGAGCTGGCTAGTACAGCAGATTAGTCAACCGGATTCGAGCCGCGATGGTATCAGGGTTGGCTGCGCCGGCAACTTTGAATAGCTCAACCAGGTGTTGCCTGAGTACCTCTCGGTCTTCTTTGTTGGCGAGTTCAAAAGTGTCTAATAGTGCCTTAAAAGAGAGTTCAAAGTGGCCGATTACTGCCAAAACGTCTGACTTCAGGAGCACATCGGCCAGGGATTCCGCAGGCTCCTGAAGAACCTGCTCCAGGTCTAGTTTGTCTGTGCGCACCAGTAGTTTGGCCTGCGCCAGACCAACCGCTGCGATTTCGTCGGCCGGTGCTTCTGCCAGTGCCGCTTCAAATTCCTTGACTGCCGTGCCGTAATCCCCGGCATCGATGGCGTCGTAGGCGGCCTGGTGCCTTGGAGGGAGCGTGGGTTTGGGGAGCTCCGCATTATCGTCTGCAACCGCGGTGGCTACCAAACCGTTCTCTGCAGCCAAAACCATAACCTTGTCGATTATCTGAGTTATTACCTCGACCTCTTGGTCGCCGGCAAACATTGGGACCGGCTGCCCTTTTAGAAGGGCGGCCACCGCCGGGAGTTGAGAAATCTGGAAAGCCTCAAGGAGCTGTTCATTGGCATCGCCATCGATGCGAAGCAACATTACGGCGCCGTTTCGGCTTGCAATCTCTGATTCCAACTTCTGTGTCAGAGTTGCGCTAGATTCACTTCGGCCGGTGAAGAAATCTACGAGCACCGGAATGCGCTCCGAGAGTTTTAGATAATTCACAATGGTGGCCTGATTTACCTCGACCACCAGGGCGGGAACCCGCAAAACAGCAGAACCTGCATCTTGCGACTGCGCTTGAGGATCGGATTGCCTAGATGCAGCAGGCGCTGCCTTTGGCTTGGTGAGACTGGATAGGTCTACTGCCCCGCGAAAAGCGGCCTTAGAGTAATCGGTCATTAGAGTCCTCGAACGCTAATCAATACCTGAGTTGCCCCCAGAGTAAGAATTTTATCCGGAGAAGCCACCGCCGGAACATAAAACAGCAACATGGTTCCGTAAACCGACCGAATACCGCTGGCGCTTCCGGCAGCACCCAGCAGCAACTTCTCGTTACCCTGCACAGCCACAGCCTGGGTGGCTTTATTAGGCTTGATTACATAGGTGTCGCTCATGTAAACAGCAACCAAAGCGCCTGAGTTGGCTGTGGAGAGACTCATCACGTTTGGGTTTCCAAGCGCGTGAGTTACGGTAATTTTCCCGTTGTGCAAGTTTGCCTTTTGAACCGCCTGGCTTTGCGACACCTGATGGTAAAACTCATCTTTGGTGACATCGAACATTGGTGCACTCAGGCTCGAAGGTCCAAGATCGATTAGGTTACCAAATGCTGTTGGCAACGCGTTTGGAGAGATCTTTAGGAAAAGAGAATCAGCCGCGACTGGGATCGCTCCGACGCTGGTAGCGGAAACCGCTGGCGTTGCAACCCCCGGCAACATATCGATGTCGTACCAAAGCTGATACTGAGACCTTGGACTCTCCTGCTGCAAAACCAACATTTGCGGCAGAGCTTTGCTCTGTCCTCCAGTTGCCAAGGCCATCACTACTCGAGGCCATTGGTTCGATGCTGCAGGTAGACCGAACTTGAGACTATCGGTTAGGACAGCGGGAAGATTCGGAACGTTCTTGGATGCACCCTGAAGTTGATAATGTGCCTGGCGGGCCGAGAGTGCCGGCCCAGCAACTCGCTCTGCGAGCATCTTAGGGTCGTGGTTTGCATCGGCAATGCTCACCGATGCGGCAACTCGGTCAACAATCTTTTTAAGCTGTTTCTGCGTAACCACAGGAGGATCTAGTTTTACCAGCGCCGCGGTAGTAGTTGCCGTGGGCGATACCTGCGGTGAACTGCCGATAAACCCACAGCCACTCAATGCAAGGGGCAGTGCGACAAGGGTGCCAACGACGGCAAAATTCTTGGCTGAACGACGCCCCTTAGTGGGAGCAACGAAGTTTTTGGAACGCTGGCGAAGCCTCGGTCCCTGAGGTGCCTTAGGTGTCCGCCTGCGCGGCCCTCGGTCGCGCCGCATGGTGTACCAGGCGATCCAATTCATGACTATTGCGATTAGTAAGACAATGCCACCGGCGATTAAGAGTAGCCGGCTCCCAGTGGTATCCACGGGAACATTCCAAGTAATTTTTAGCTGCTGGGGAGCCGGCGAAATTCCGTCACTGGAAAGCAAAAGCGCCGCGTCCTCGGCGGTGTTTACTCGAATTTTCGCCGATGAATTGCCGGCCGTTTCTTCTCTCCACAAATCCGATCCGGCTGGATTTGCAAACACACCAACCCCTGGGGTTTGGACTACCCGAGGCCTGTCACCGTTGCTGTTTACCAGCGTGTGGCTGGTATCTCCCACCCAAGCGGCGACATCG
>CAIYOE010000127.1 GCA_903927775.1 uncultured Micrococcales bacterium
CGCGACCCCTCAAGTTTAGTCCAAAAACTCAGGATTTTAGTCCCCCGTTTTTTGTTGCCTTTGAGGCTATTTGACTACTCGACGACCTTCGAACGCGCGCCCCAAAGTAACTTCGTCGGCGTACTCTAGGTCTCCGCCAACTGGGAGTCCACTGGCCAGCCTGCTAACCGTGATGCCAAGAGGTGCCAGCATTCTGGTCAGGTAGGTTGCAGTGGCTTCGCCCTCTAGGTTGGGGTCGGTTGCGATGATTACCTCAACGATGTTTGGGTCTGCCAAACGAGACATGAGTTCTTTGATTCGAAGGTTATCTGGACCGATGCCCTCGATTGGGCTGATCGCGCCACCAAGGACGTGATAGAGCCCTCGGAACTCACGGGTACGTTCGATTGCCTGAACGTCTTTGGATTCTTCGACTACGCAAATGGTGGTTTGGCTTCGGCGTGCATCGCGGCAAATGTTGCAACGTTCTTCTTCGGTTACGTTGTAGCAAATCTCGCAGAAGCGCACACGCTCTTTTACTTCCATAAGAACCTGAGCCAGTTTTCTTGGCTGGTCGTCGTCGGCTTGAAGCAGGTAGAAGGCAATTCGCTGAGCCGACTTGGGGCCAATGCCCGGCAGACGACCAAGTTCATCGATCAGCTCTTGGACTACGCCTTCATACATTTTGCGATTCCTTCAGTCGCGACTAGCGCGCCTTTTTGTTGTCGTTCACTGGCTGAGCACCCAGGATTTCGCGAAGCAGTGGCTCGCCATAACTTGCACCCTGGTGCTGGTTGTTTCGGCTGACCGGGGCTTCAGGTGCTAGGGCTGGGGCGGGTTCTAGATCAGCCTCTAGTTCAGGGGCCGATTCGTCTTCGGGCTCTGCTTCAACTTCCGGCGGCAGCTCGACCTTTGGAATCGGCATTGTCGCCGGTGCTGCAGAGCTAACTGCTGCTGGAATGCTATAGCCTGGCGCTGGAATGCTTGGACCTGCAGCGGGAATGCTTGGCCCAGGTGCCGGCATCGATGGAATCTCGGGGGCATCGGAAACCGGTGCGGCACCTGCAGCTACGACGGCGCGGAATTGAGGGTTGATACCCAATACGTCTTGAATCGCAGAGCGGAGCAGAGCCGGCGCACCAGCGGTCTTTTTGAAGGTTTCGGATTCGCCAACGGTTGCGAATTCAAGAGCCAGAATGTTGTCAACGAAGTCGACTACCTTGATGCCCTGTGCCATGACCCAGGTTGCACGTGATTCGGCTGCCAAGACTTTTAGGATCTCGGGCCAAGAAGCCGCGACCTGTTCGGCAGTCAACGGAGCGATTACTGGCGCAGCGACTGGCGCGGATGCCGGCGCAGCGACTGGCGTCGAAGGCGCCGGACTAGACGCGGGCAGAACTGGCGGGGCGACGGGAGCCGAAACCTTGGCAGGCGGTGCAGAAACCACAACCGCAGGCGAAGAATCTACAGTCGATGCAACACCGATACGACGTTCCAGTCGATCGATTCGAGCCAGCGAGCCAACCTCGGTTGCATCAGCTGCAGGCACCAAAACCTTGGCGCACATTAGCTCTAAGTGAAGCTTTGGGCTGGTGGCACCAGTCATTTGAGTTAGCGACTTGGCAACGATGTTGGCGGCGTGAGTTAGCTCGCTCAGGCCAAACTTGTAGGCCTGTTGAATCATTTTGTCGATTTCGTCGGCTGCGATTCCGCGCAGCACTCCCCTAGCGTTATCGCCGGTCGAAATAACAATGATTAGGTTGCGCAGGTGCTCAAGCAGGTCTTCTACGAAGCGCCTTGGGTCTTGGCCGGTCTGGATCACCTTGTCTACGCCCTGGAAAACACCAGCGCTGTCGTGTGCCGCAAAGGCATCTACAACCGAATCGAGTA
>CAIYOE010000128.1 GCA_903927775.1 uncultured Micrococcales bacterium
CCGTTTGCCTCGCCCATAAAGTGGTCCACGGTCATGGGACCCCATCCGCGTTCCTTGCCGATTCGGCCAAAACCGGCCTGATAGTTTGGCCAGAGTTGCTCCAGCGCCTCTTCATCGGTGGCAGCAACGTGCCCCGGGGAGTGAATGCTGATTGGCAGTGGGCCTCGACCAAACTTTGCAAGGTAGTCGTGATACAGCTTGGCAAATGGGCCAAAACGAGCAGGGTCGCCACCGATGATGGCCAGCGCCAAAGGGATTCCCAAACGCGCGGCACGCACGACCGACTCTGGGCTACCGCCGACGCCGACGCGTAGACCTATTCGACCGCGCTCGGTCTTTGGGTACACCTGCTGGTTGGTCAGACTTGCGCGAGTCTTTCCGCTCCAGGTAATCGGACCTTCTTCTAGAAGCTGAACCAGAAGTTCAAGTTTCTCCTCAAACAGCTCGTGGTACTGCGATAGGTCGTAGCCAAATAATGGGAACGATTCGGTGAATGAACCTCGACCGGCGGTGATCTCTGCGCGGCCATAACTGAGGCCATCGATGGTTGCAAAGCGCTGGTAAACACGCACCGGATCCTCGCTGGAAAGCACGGTGACACCGGTTCCCAGGGTGATCCGCTTGGTTCTGGTGGCGATTCCTGCCAGTACGGTGTCGGGTGCGCTTACCGCAAAGTCGTCGCGGTGGTGCTCGCCAATATTTATTGCGTGCAATCCCAGCTCGTCTGCCAGGACAGCCTGATCAACCAGATTGCGAATCACTTGACCAGCGCTGATTGGATTGCCGGCCAAATCGTTGGTCATGTCGCCAAAGGTGTCTAGGCCAAAAAGGACTTCGTTTGCAGAACTCATAATGTTGTCAAGCCTACCTTTACTTGATTTGTCTGGCTAGGGCTGCAGGCGGGTAACTTGCCATGTATCGCCCGCCGAGACGCGTTCAAACACGATGCGATCGTGGAGTCGATTGCTGCGACCTTTCCAGAACTCGATCCGAGTTGGTTCGATTCGATAACCGCCCCAGTTCTCCGGTCTTGTCACCTCGACCCCGGCGAAACTCTCCGCGGTCTGCTGAAACTCAGCCTCAAGCGCAGCCCGGTCGCGAATTGGTTGGCTTTGCTGACTAGCTGCGGTTGCAATCTGCGAGTCCCTTGGGCGCGAGGCGAAGTAGGCATCCGACTCGGCAGCGTCTACCTTGCGTGCCACGCCCTCTACTAAAACTTGCCGATGCTGCGAATACCAACCGAAGACCATGGTCACATTCGGGTTGGCCGCTAATGCCTGACCCTTGCGACTCTTGTAGTTGGTAGCGAAAAAGAATCCGGCCTGCGAAATCCCCTTAAGCAATACCGTTCGAGCAGTTGGTTTACCAGTGGCATCGATGGTTCCCAACACGAATGCGTTGGGCTCATATACGCCCGTCTGCTCTGCCTCTGCTAACCATTCGGCTAGCTGGTCAATCGGGTTATCACCCAGGTGGGATTCATCCAGGGCGGCCTGACCGTAGTCGGTGTGCGTGTTGAG
>CAIYOE010000129.1 GCA_903927775.1 uncultured Micrococcales bacterium
CACAAACTCTAATCAAACTGTTTCAGCAATTTTGGCTTTCCGCGATGGAGTCAAGCAGTTCAACACAGCTCATCAGACGCAGGTTTCTGTCATCGGGGCCGACTCGTCTGACTCAAGCACTTGGCGGCACGTTGGTAACGTGCCGGCGCCAGCGCGGGTCGAGGCAAACGTCCGAGACTTGTTGGGCTCCGGTGCGTCGGTGGTTTTCGGTGTAAACGTATCGAACCTTGCGGTTGCTAAGGCGGTAGCCAAATTCCCGGGAACCTCGATGATCGGATGGAATTCCGACCTCTATTTAGACCCGGATTTTGCCACTTATAAATCAACGCTTCTGGCTTCGATTCGCAAGTCGGTCTCGGAAGAACTGGTAGCGATTGCGCAGTCTGCCATGGCAGGCACGTTCGCCCAGGGTGTTATTTCATCCAACGCCGATGGCCAAGCCTTGGTCGATATCACGTCGGAGCATGAAATCTCTTTCGGTCCTGGAATCGCAGCCGAGTTGCAAAGCCTTACTCCAACTTTGTAACAGGTCTGTTAATAATTCCCTTGCAATCCCGCCAGACGGCCGAACTGTAAGTACGCTGAAGGCGTGGATGAAAAATCTTTCGTCGGCAAACCAACAGGAGGAATTCAAGTGATTTTTTCGCGTATCGCAAAGGCTGCCGGTCTAACCGCAGCCGCAGCGCTAGTACTCGCAGGCTGTGCAGCGGCGCCAGCAACCCCAACCGCAACCACCGTAAACTACAAGGCCTGCATGGTCTCTGACAGCGGTGGCTTCAAGGACGCTTCGTTCAACGAAGAGGCTTGGAACGGTATACAGAACGCCAAGAAGGACCTGGGCGTTCAGGTTGCAACCGTTGAGTCGCCAAACAACGCTACCCAGACCGACTACACCAGCGGTGTTCAGTCGATGGTAGACGCAAGCTGTAACCTAATCGTCAACGTTGGCTTCAACCTTGCAGTTGCAACTCGCGACTCTGCAAAGGCCAACCCAAAGGTTGATTACGCTTTGATCGACTCGAGCCTGAGCAACGACGACTACTCGCCGCTTTCGCTAGACAACGTCAAGCCAATCCAGTACGACACCGCTCAGGCTGCGTTCCTAGCCGGCTACCTAGCCGCTGGAACCACCAAGACCGGCAAGGTCGCCACCTACGGTGGAATGTTGTTCCCATCTGTAACCATCTTCATGGATGGCTTCAAGCAGGGTGTTGACTACTACAACAAGGCCAAGGGCACCAAGGTTGTTGTACTAGGTGCAGAGGGCACCGACAGCAGCAAGTGGGCTGCAACCGGTGACTTCAACGACCAGGCAAAGGGCAAGACTCTTACCGAGCAGTTCTTCTCCCAGGGCGCCGACATCATCCTTCCAGTAGCTGGTCCAGTAGGTATCGGTTCGGGCCAGGCAACTCTTGACCACAAGGGAACCCTTGTAATCGGTGTTGACAGCGACTGGTACGGCATCCCAACCCACGCCGCCTACAAGGCAAACATCCTCACCTCGATTGAGAAGAAGATGGCCAAGGCAGTTGAGGACATCGTTAAGAGCGGTGTTGA
>CAIYOE010000130.1 GCA_903927775.1 uncultured Micrococcales bacterium
AATGAGGCCTCGGCCAAATCACTCCAGGAAACTGTTGGCGCAAACCCTTGGATTACTCCGGCAGGCCCATAGTCGCTGGAGTCCACCAGTTGAAAACCTGCGTTGGTCACGGCGGTGCGTAGGCCGTCACCACCCACAACAAGAACCTTGGAACCGGCCGGAATAAGTGTTGCTAGAAGTTCAACACCGGTTTGCGCGGAACCTACAACCTGTTCGGCCGTGGCGTTCACGCCAAACCCCACTAGTTGTTCGGCGATGGTTTCCGGTCGACGAGATGAGTTGTTGGTGACATACGCGACCTTGACACCAGAGGATTGAAGCTCATTTATCACCGATGGCGCTGGTTCGATGGGGTTCTTCCCCTCGTAAATCACGCCATCAAGGTCCGCAAGCAGGGTGTCGTACTTACCCCAGATGAGGCTATTCGTCACTTTTCTTCCAACCAGGACGATCGCCATCGTTTGGGAGTTCGGGCGCAGCTACACCAAAATCAAAAATCTCTCCGCCTTTTTCGTTGCGGCGGATCCCTGACTCTCGTGGTTCGCGTCTCGGGCCACCATCACGTGAACCTGAGTCGCGTGACCCACCGTCTCGGCGGGGGGCGCCATCGCGGGAATCACGACGCGGGCCACCATCGCGTGAACCACCGTCACGACGCGGGCCACCATCGCGGGATTCACGCCGAGGTGCAAAATCTCTTCTTTCGCCAGAACGACTTGCGTCACGACCGCCATCACGATCGCCACGAGATTCGTATGGTTCTGGGATGACAATCTCTTCGACAATCGCCACGGTCTCCACAGCCGGCGCGTTCTTGGCTCCAAGCGCTGCTTCCGCGCGATCGGCTAGACCGAACCAATGTTCTGATTCAGCTTGGCGACCGAGAATATCCAAAGTGTCCGCATAGGCGCGGAAAAGCTGAGGCGAGTAATCGAAAACGCTCGAAGGATTGAGCTCTGGAATTTCCAACTCGGCAAGAGCCAAATCGTTTTCACCACGGTCTAATCGAGCACCGCTCATGGCAATAGCAAGGTTCGCCCGAACGCCAGGCTCGAGTTCCTCACGCGGAACGCTGCGACCGAGTTCAAGAGCGCGCTCTGGGCGACCCATGCCACGTTCACTATCAACCATGATAGGAAGCTGGTCGTTCTTGCCGCTCAGGCGGCGATAAGTCTGCATCTCACGCAAGGCAAGAGCGAAATCACCGATGGTGTATGCAGTAAGCCCAACAGTTTCGCGAACAATCGCGATGCGACCGGCTCGATCTGCGGCTGCCAATGCGTGCTGATGAGCAAGTTCTGGGTCGGCATCAATCAGGAGCTTGACCATGGCTAGATGCCTGGCAACTCGCTCTTGATTTTCGGGCGACAAAGTCTTCATCTGAACGCGAACCATTAGGTCCAAATCCTCTTCGGTGATTTCCTCGGGGATCATGGGACTCTTGGTGCGCTCAGGGTCGCGGGGTCGCTCAACACGGGTTTGCCACTCAGGACGTGGCTTGCCTTCTCGTTCAGCTCCAGCGCGACCAGGTCGATCTTGCTTTGGGTATGGCGATGGCCCGCGCTCATCGCGAGTACCAGCGCCTCGGCCTCGATCCGAACCCGCGCCATTCTGGCGTGGACGATCGCTGCTCGGGCGGTCAAAACTGCGCTTTGGGCGCTCTGAGCGCTCGCCCCCGCGTGAATTGGAGCCCTCAGGGCCCTTCTTCCAAGCTGGTCGGTCTGAATTTGAGCGCTCAGGGCGCTCTTCGTTACTCTCTGACACGAATTCCTCCAGTTGAAATTGTAGTTAAAGCAGAAATGGCCACCCATAAGGTGGCCATTTCTTTAAATTAAGTCCGGCGGTGTCCTACTCTCCCACAAGGTCCCCCTTGCAGTACCATCGGCGCAGAAGGTCTTAGCTTCCGGGTTCGGAATGTAACCGGGCGTTTCCCCTTCGCTATGGCCGCCGAAACACTATTGAGATAGTGAATCGATGCACTTAGTTAAGTGATTTATTTCGATTCCCGAACATACCTCGGGAACCACATAGTGGACGCAAGCAAAAGAATAATCAAGTAATCGGCTTATTAGTACTGGTCAGCTCCATGAGTCTTTAGTCCTCACTTCCACATCCAGCCTATCAACGCAGTAATCTACTGCGAGCCTCTCGACCTAAGTCATGGAAATCTAATCTTGAAGCAAGCTTCCCGCTTAGATGCTTTCAGCGGTTATCTTTTCCCAACGTAGCTAATCAGCGGTGCTCTTGGCAGAACAACTGACACACCAGAGGTTAGTTCACCCCGGTCCTCTCGTACTAGGGGCAAGTCTTCTCAAATTTCCTGCGCGCGCAGAGGATAGAGACCGAACTGTCTCACGACGTTCTAAACCCAGCTCGCGTGCCGCTTTAATGGGCGAACAGCCCAACCCTTGGGACCTACTCCAGCCCCAGGATGCGACGAGCCGACATCGAGGTGCCAAACCATGCCGTCGATATGGACTCTTGGGCAAGATCAGCCTGTTATCCCCGAGGTACCTTTTATCCGTTGAGCGACAGCGCTTCCACAAGCCACTGCCGGATCACTAGTCCCGACTTTCGTCCCTGCTCGACTTGTCAGTCTCACAGTCAAGCTCCCTTGTGCACTTACACTCGCCACCTGATTGCCAACCAGGTTGAGGGAACCTTTGGGCGCCTCCGTTACTTTTTAGGAGGCAACCGCCCCAGTTAAACTACCCATCAGGCACTGTCCCGAATCCGGATTACGGATCGCGGTTAGGTAACCGAAGTGATCAGAGTGGTATTTCAACAATGACTCCACCTGAACTGGCGTCCAAGCTTCAAAGTCTCCCACCTATCCTACACAAATCACACCGATCACCAATACCAAACTATAGTAAAGGTCACGGGGTCTTTTCGTCCTTCTGCGCGTAACGAGCATCTTTACTCGTAATGCAATTTCGCCGAGTTCACGGTTGAGACAGCTGGGAAGTCGTTACGCCATTCGTGCAGGTCGGAACTTACCCGACAAGGAATTTCGCTACCTTAGGATGGTTATAGTTACCACCGCCGTTTACTGGGGCTTAAATTCGCAGCTTCGATTGCTCTAACCGCTCCTCTTAACCTTCCAGCACCGGGCAGGCGTCAGTCCGTATACATCGTTTTGCAACTTCGCACGGACCTGTGTTTTTAGTAAACAGTCGCTTCCCACTATTCTCTGCGGCCATACAGTGCTTCGAGAGCAAGTCTCTACACACCTCTGGCCCCCCTTCTCCCGAAGTTACGGGGGTATTTTGCCGAGTTCCTTAACCGTGATTCTCTCGATCTCCTTAGTATTCTCTACCTGACCACCTGAGTCGGTTTGGGGTACGGGCAGCTAGAACCTCGCGTCGATGCTTTTCTTGGCAGCATAGGATCACCCTCTTCGTCCGTTAGGACTCATCATCAGTTCTCAGGCTATGTGAGACACGGATTTGCCTATGTCTCGCCCTACAACCTTAAACGTGGATAACCATCACCACGCGGAGGCTACCTTCCTGCGTCACACCTGTTAATACGCTAGCCGCACCAGCATAGGGTCGTAGGCTCCACTACAAAGTCACCCCGAAGGGATCGAATGCAGCTTCAGCTACTTAGCATTACTGGATTAGCTTGGGCGGTTCTTCGCCGGTACGGGAATATCAACCCGTTGTCCATCGACTACGCCTGTCGGCCTCGCCTTAGGTCCCGACTTACCCAGGGCGGATTAACCTGGCCCTGGAACCCTTGGTCTTCCGGAGGACGGGTTTCTCACCCGTCATTCGCTACTCATGCCTGAATTCTCACTCGTGTGGCATCCACGGCTGGATTCCTCCGCCGCTTCGCTCGCCACACGACGCTCTCCTACCAATCAACACGCCTGGCCTTACGGCAGGCAATGGTGTCAATTCTACAATTTCGGTGGTGTGCTTGAGCCCCGTTACATTGTCGGCGCAAAATCACTTGACCAGTGAGCTATTACGCACTCTTTCAAGGGTGGCTGCTTCTAAGCCAACCTCCTGGTTGTCTATGCAACTTCACATCCTTTTCCACTTAGCACACGCTTTGGGACCTTAATTGGTAGTCTGGGTTGTTTCCCTTTTGTCCACGAAGCTTATCCCCCGTAGACTCACTGCCGCGCTCTAACTTACTGGCATTCGGAGTTTGGCTAACGTCAGTAACCTTGTAGGGCCCATCGGCTATCCAGTAGCTCTACCTCCAGTAAGAAACACGCGACGCTGCACCTAAATGCATTTCGGAGAGAACCAGCTATCACGAAGTTTGATTGGCCTTTCACCCCTATCCACAGTTCATCCCCTCCATTTTCAACTGAAGTGGGTTCGGTCCTCCACGCCGTCTTACCGGCGCTTCAACCTGACCATGGATAGATCACTTCGCTTCGGGTCTAGGACATGCGACTGAATCGCCCTATTCAGACTCGCTTTCGCTACGGCTTCCCCACACGGGTTAACCTCGCCACATATCACTAACTCTCAGGCTCATTCTTCAAAAGGCACGCTGTCACCAGTACAAGCTGGCTCCAACGGTTTGTAAGCACACGGTTTCAGGTACTATTTCACTCCCCTCCCGGGGTACTTTTCACCTTTCCCTCACGGTACTTGTCCGCTATCGGTCAGTAGGTAGTATTTAGGCTTATGAGGTGGTCCTCACAGATTCGCACAGAATTTCACGGGTTCCGTACTACTTGGGATCCCTCTCCAGTGTCCACAACATTTCGACTACGGGGTTCGCACCCTCTATGACTGAACTTTCAAGAACATTCGTCTATATTGCTTTCTACTGCTGCAGATCGGCAGATCTGCTGAAAGGTCCCGCAACCCCGAACATGCAACGCCTGCCGGCTATCACACATGTTCGGTTTGGCCTCTTCCGCGTTCGCTCGCCACTACTAACGGAATCGCTTTTGCTTTCTCTTCCTGTGGGTACTGAGATGTTTCACTTCCCCACGTTCCCTTTATCTACCCTATATATTCAGGTAGAAATAACTGGATCGAGTCCAGCTGGGTTTCCCCATTCGGAAATCCTCGGATCAGGGTTCGTTTATCAACTCCCCGAGGCTTATCGCAGATTACTACGTCCTTCTTCGGCTCCTACTGCCAAGGCATCCACCGTGTGCTCTTAGTAACTTGATTACCAAAAGTTTGTCTAACTTATTTCTAAGCTAGATCGAGAGATTCAATAAGAAATTGAATCTATTTTAAGATGCTCGCGTCCACTATGTAGTTCTCAAAGTACGTGCGGTACCAACCATCTTCTGCAGCTTTTGCTGTAGCGAGTGATTGGTCCGAACGACTAGCGCCTAAGCGCCAATCGGTCCTGGTTCACGGTTTCCCGATCCCCAAGGACCCAACAGTGTGCAAGCACAGTCTCCGTAGCTATCTTTTCCTGACCGAAGTCGTACTGGGAACGCTATTTCAACTGTGCACAATTCGATATTCCACCCTTGAGCTAACCAGCCGAGAACGTTTGTCTCGATACTGGCGATCTGAGAGACCGAAGTCTCTAGATGCTCCTTAGAAAGGAGGTGATCCAGCCGCACCTTCCGGTACGGCTACCTTGTTACGACTTAGTCCCAATCACCGATCCTACCTTCGACGGCTCCCTCCTTGCGGTTAGGCCACCGGCTTCGGGTATTACCGACTTTCGTGACTTGACGGGCGGTGTGTACAAGGCCCGGGAACGTATTCACCGTAGCGTTGCTGATCTACGATTACTAGCAACTCCAACTTCATGGGGTCGAGTTGCAGACCCCAATCCGAACTGAGACCGACTTTTTGGGATTCGCTCCACCTTGCGGTATTGCAGCCCTTTGTATCGGCCATTGTAGCATGCGTGAAGCCCAAGTCATAAGGGGCATGATGATTTGACGTCATCCCCACCTTCCTCCGTGTTGACCACGGCAGTATCTCATGAGTTCCCACCATAACGTGCTGGCAACATAAGACGAGGGTTGCGCTCGTTGCCGGACTTAACCGAACATCTCACGACACGAGCTGACGACAACCATGCACCACCTGTATAGAGACCTTGCGGGGCTCGTATTTCTACGACTTTCCTCTATATGTCAAGACTTGGTAAGGTTCTTCGCGTTGCATCGAATTAATCCGCATGCTCCGCTGCTTGTGCGGGCCCCCGTCAATTCCTTTGAGTTTTAGCCTTGCGGCCGTACTCCCCAGGCGGGG
>CAIYOE010000131.1 GCA_903927775.1 uncultured Micrococcales bacterium
ATGGGGCTTCAAGAACTGACCAGCACCAAGTGGTTGGTTCGTGGCGCAGGCCAAATTCGTTCCTAGACTAATCTGTAAGAAACAAGGAGAGTTATGCACCACTTCATTCGCTTGGCAGAAGACGCAGCCAGCAACACCAGCTTCTGGACCCCTCAGACCACCTGGATTACCGGCGGAATCGCGATCAGCATCTTCATTTTGCTAGCCGTGGTGACCTGGTCCTATCGCGATGTGGCAAACCGCCACGACCACAAAGCCGACAACAACCACGCGGGTCACTAAAGCTCACTTATGGCGATGTCCAAAATCGGAGTGATGGGCGGATCATTTGACCCCATCCACAACGGTCACTTGGTGGCAGCCTCTGAGGTTGCCGCAAGACTGAGCTTGGACCACGTAGTTTTCGTTCCTGCGGGCGATCAATGGCAAAAAGAGATAACCACCCCGGCCGAGGACCGTTACCTCATGACGGTCATAGCAACCGCCGAGAACCCGATGTTTTCGGTGAGCCGAATCGACATAGACCGCGATGGCCCCACATACACTGTGGATACGCTCACCCAGATTCAAAGGGATTTTCCTTTCGCGGAGCTCTACTTCATTATTGGAGCGGACGCCATCTCGGGGATCAACACGTGGAACAATCCGGAGAGACTTCTTGATCTGGCAAAATTCATCGCCGTAACTCGTCCCGGGCACAAAATAGATTTGCCTTTTGACTCGAGTCGGTCCATTCAAACTCTGGAAATACCCGCTCTAGCAATCAGCAGCACGGATTGCAGGGAACGAGTAAAGAACAATCTTCCGCTCTGGTACCTGGTTCCAGACGGCGTGGTTCGCTTTATCCAGAAAAACGATTTGTACAAGGAAACCGAATGACCGATCTGCCTCCCACTCGCAAAGAACTGCGAGAGCTTGAGAGAATTCGGGCAGAACAATCCTTCG
Organism: uncultured Micrococcales bacterium; assembly: GCA_903927775.1. Classification (GTDB taxonomy): domain Bacteria; phylum Actinomycetota; class Actinomycetes; order Actinomycetales; family Microbacteriaceae; genus Rhodoluna. Next base: position 946 of record CAIYOE010000131.1, read on the forward strand.
AAGGCGCGGGAGTGGATGACTACGTCTCTCCGCTAACCGGCCCAATTAATCTTGAGCCTAAATCCCTCGTGGTGTCGGCTGTACCGGACATCACGAACTTCTCTTTGGTAGTCCCACAAACTGGGGAACTACTCAAAACCGGCTCAATTGAGCTTCCGGTGCTGAACCTCGATACCGCAGAAGTAGCGCAGGTTCAAGCGGCCGCCGCTGCAGATAAATCGCTTCTCCGGGAGCGAACCGAGAGTGTGGTCTTGGGTATAGAGCCCATTCCCGCTCGTCGACACGCTCGCTCCAGAAAGCGTTCCTCAGTTTTCCCAACCAACATTCGCAGAGGTTGGGGCAACGTTTACCTAGTTTTATTCACCGCCATTCTTAGCGTCGCGCTATTCGGGGTTTACCTGGCCGCGCTTATGCTTGGTTTCATCAAATAAATATCTAAGGACCCATTGACTGCTTCAGCTAGAGCACTACAACTTGCCCAGATCGCCGCACAGGCAGCCAGCGACAAACTCGCAGAAAATATCGTTGCGATCGATGTAACTGAGCGTCACGCGCTGAACGATGTCTTTTTGATTGCAAGTAGCCGCAACGAGCGCCAGACCCCTGCGATTGCAGACGAAATTTCGGCAAAAATGTCTGATGCAGGCGTCAAGTTACTCCGACAAGAGGGTAAAGCCGCCGGCACTTGGATCGTTCTTGATTTCGGCGACATCCAGTGCCACATCATGCAAGAAGAATCTCGTATGTTCTACGAAATTGAACGCCTCTGGAAAGACTGTCCGTTCATTCAACTCGACTTGCAAGACTCGGGCAGATTGTAAGCAAACCTAAACTTGTTATAAGATAAACAGGTTGTTCGGCTTCGTCCGGGCCTGTGGCGCAGCTGGTAGCGCACCTGCATGGCATGCAGGGGGTCAGGGGTTCAAATCCCCTCAGGTCCACCAAAAAATTAGTCCCTTCCCTTCGGGGGAGGGACTTTTTCATTACGTTTGTGTCAAATCTTTAGCAATCAAACGGTTTCTAGATTCGCCCCTCGTAGACTGAATCAAATCGCACAGTGAGGTTCGAATTGCGCTCAGATACTACCCCTGCAATCAAGTTGGTAGGGCTTCAAAAGAAGTTTGGTTCTACGATTGCGGTCGAAAATCTTGATTTAGAGATTCGACAAGGTGAGTTTTTCAGTATGCTCGGTCCGTCGGGCTCTGGTAAAACCACTGTTTTGCGTCTAATCGCTGGTTTCGAATTAGCCTCAGCCGGCACTGTTTTCCTCGATGGAAAAGACGTAACCCAATCTGCCCCTTTTGACCGCGACGTAAATACTGTTTTCCAGGACTACGCACTTTTCCCGCACATGAACGTAATCGAAAACGTGGCCTATGGCTTGCGGGTGCGTGGTGTGGGCAAAGCAGAACGCTTGGCTGCCGCGGCCGAGGCATTGGCCACGGTTCAACTTGCCGCACTTGCTTCTCGAAAGCCAAGTGAGTTATCTGGCGGCCAGCGTCAACGCGTAGCCCTAGCCCGCGCAATCGCTGTGCGACCCAAAGTCCTATTGCTAGATGAACCGCTTGGCGCTCTGGACCTTAAACTGCGCGAGCAGATGCAAATTGAGCTCAAGGAGTTGCAGCGCAAGCTAGGAATCACTTTTATCTTTGTTACTCACGACCAAGAAGAGGCGCTAACTCTTAGCGATCGAGTCGCGGTTTTCAATAATGGTCGAATCGAGCAGTTAGGTACCCCTAGGGAGCTTTACGAGGAGCCGGCGTCTAGTTTTGTTGCTGGCTTCGTTGGAACCTCCAACATTTTCTCTACGAGTGAATCGCAAAAGTTGGTGGGAACCTCATCGGTGGTGTCAATCAGGCCAGAACGATTGCGGCTGTCGGAAGCCGCGAGCCACGACACAGGCACTGTGAGTCTGGCCGGCCAAGTGCAGGAGGTTATTTACCTGGGTGCTGCAGTTCGAGTAATTGTTTTGTGCGAGCAAATCCCCATTACAGTGCTGCACCAGTTCGACTACGGCCCAGCCCCCGAGCGCGAGGCATCGGTGTTTGTTAGTTTCAAGCGAACCGACCTGGTTTCGCTGGGTAATTAGTTCAGTTCCGAGTCTGCAAATCAAATAAGAAGGAGAGAAAAATGAGAACTAAAGCACTAAAGTCTGCGGTCATCTTGGTTGCTTCAGCGCTGTTGCTGACAGCCTGTGGCACTGCAAAGCCGGTTGCTACTTCATCGGTGCCCACAAAGCTGGGCGCCAACGAGAAGACCGTTTCGCTTTTGGGGTGGCCTGGCTATGCCGAGAACGGAAGCAACGATCCAAAGGTTGACTGGGTTACCCCGTTTGAGAAGTCAACCGGTTGCAAGGTTACTTTTAAGAGCTATGGAACCAGCGATGAGGCCCTTAGCCTGTTCAAGACTGGTGACTACGATGTCATCGCGGCTTCTGGCGATGCCACTTTGCGTTTGATTGCGTCCGGTGCGGTCGCCCAGTTGAACACCAAGTTGATCCCGAGCTATGCCGATGTCTACCCGTTCCTAAAAGGTAAGGCATGGAACTCGGTAGACGGCAAGGTTTATGGAGTGCCTCACGGCTACGGCGCCAACCTTCTCATGTACAAAAAAGACACCGTAAAGCCCGCTCCTACCAGCTGGGACGTGGTTTTTGACAAGTCAAGTTCCTACAAGGGCAAGGTCACCGCTTACGATTCGCCAATTTACATTGCTGATGCAGCGGTTTACCTAATGGCACACAACCCAGAGCTAGGGATTAAGAATCCTTATGCCCTGGATGAAAAGCAGCTGACCGCCGCCGTTGACCTACTAAAGGCTCAGCGCGCCAACGTTGGCGAATACTGGAGCGACTACCTCAAGGAAATCCAGGCCTTCGAAACCGGTGACTCGGTAGTTGGTACCACTTGGCAGGTAATCATCAACTCAATGAGCGCAAAGGCCAATGTTGGTTCAGTACTTCCTTCTGAGGGAGCTACCGGTTGGTCGGATTCCTGGATGATAAACAGCAAGGCTAAGAGCCCTAACTGTGCCTACGCCTGGTTGGACTATATCGACCAGCCAAAGGCTAACGCCGCTGCCACCGAGTACTTTGGTGAGGCTCCAGCGACTCCAGCCGCCTGTGATTTCATGGCCAGCAAGGACACCTGTGCTAGCTACCACGCCGGAGACGAAGCCTATGCCAACAAGATCTGGTACTGGACCACTCCGATTGCCAAGTGTCTAGACGGCCGCACCGACGTAAAGTGCACCGACTATGCTGCATGGACTAGTGCCTGGCAAGAAATCAAGGGTTAGCACTTAGCAAATGACCAGAAAACCAGGTGTGCAGAGCAAGTCCGAATCCGGGCTAAGTTCTGCACGCCTGGTTTCCAGTTACCTTTTCTCGCGTCCAAAGACCAGGCTGGCGCTGCTTTTGGCGGCACCGGTGACTTGGTTGGTTCTGATTTATGTTGTTGCGCTGGTTGCCTTGCTTATCACCGCATTCTGGTCGGTGGATTCCTTTACCGGCGAGATTCACATGACCTGGTCGCTGGATAACCTGCAACAGGTTTTCACTCAGGCACTTTATAGAACCGTCACCTTTCGTACCGTGGGCATCGCGCTGTTGGTCACCGTAATCGACCTCGTAGTGGCCCTCCCTATCGCATTTTTCATGGCCAAGATTGCCAAAGCTCGTTCTCAGCGAATCATGGTGATTTTGATTCTGATGCCGCTATGGGCCAGTTACCTGGTCAAGGCTTACGCCTGGCGTTCGGTTCTCAGCCACGACGGAATATTGCAGTGGTTGGTTCAGCCGTTTGGTCTATCGACTCCGGGTTACGGATTGGCGGGAATCGTAATCACGCAGGCGTACATTTGGTTGCCCTATGTTATTTTGCCGATCTTCACAGGTCTGGAACGAGTTTCGAACACCCTTCTCGAGGCATCTTCGGACCTGGGCGCCAAGAGTGGCAAGACCATTCGACTAGTCGTGGCACCACTTCTTCTGCCGGCGATCATCGCCGCCTCGATTTTTAGTTTTTCTCTGACTCTCGGCGACTACATCACAGTGAATATCGTGGGTGGACCAAACCAGATGTTGGGAAATTTGGTTTACTCCAACGTTGGTGCCGCGAATAACTTGCCGTTGGCTGCCGCCATTGCCTTGATTCCGGTGGCACTGATGTTTGGGTACCTCACAGTGGTTCGTAAAACCGGCGCATTGGAGAATCTGTAAATGCGAATTTCAACTTCGGCAAAATGGGTTCTCGGGTTTATCTCCGGTTTGGTTCTGCTATTTATCTATTTGCCGCTTTTTGTAGTGCTGATCAACTCTTTCAACGCCAATAAAAACATGGTTTGGCCACCTCCTGCACTGACCACCGAATGGTGGGGTAAGGCATTCAAGAGCCTTGGCCTTTGGGAGGCGGTTGCAACCAGCGTAGAAGTCGCTATTGCCTCCACCCTCCTTGCATTGGTCTTGGGCACTTTGGTTGCCATGGCGCTAAGCCGCTATAAGTTCTTTGGTAGGCAGGTGGTGAGTTTGCTTGTGATCCTGCCAATTGCGCTACCTGGAATCGTCACTGGTATCGCCCTAAACAATGCTTTCCGCACTATTCTGGGGCTGCAGTTGACCATGGCCACCGTGATCATCGCTCACGCGACATTCTGCGTGGTCACGGTTTACAACAACGTCATGGCCAGGCTCAGCCGAATGAATCCCAACTTGCAAGATGCTTCGGCCGATCTGGGTGCCGGCCTGTGGACCACCTTTAGGCTGGTCACCTTTCCGCAACTGCGGTCCGCTCTGTTCGCAGGTGGGTTGCTTGCCTTCGGCCTTAGCTTCGATGAAATTATTGTGACTACCTTTACCGCAGGAAACGGAGTGGTCACGCTGCCGATTTGGATTTACGACAACATGTTTAGACCGGGCCAGGCTCCCGTGGTGAACGTGGTTGCCGTGGTTTTGGTTCTGGCATCCATGATTCCCATTTATTTCGCACAGCGAGTTTCGGCGGTACAGGATAGCTAGTCGCCCTCGGCGATGGGGATAGCTAGTCGCCCTCGGCGATACGTACTCGCTTAATTCGGCTGGTGAATCCCGATTCGATCGACACGTCCGATTTGCGAAGACCAAAATGTTTCGCCAAAAGTTCAACTAGCCCCTGGTTCGCGGCGCCGTCGACCGCCAGTTCCCTTAGAAATACGGTCAGCGACCCGTCTTGGTTAAGTTCTACCAGCGGACCTTTTTTAGATCCCGGCTTGACCATGACCGTATAACGCACGATTCAAACTTAGACTGTTGCCATGAGCAGAACATACCGTGGCTTCACTTTTGAACAGATCGCCGGCGCAATCGACCACTCGGTCCTAAAACCAAACAATACTCAGCAGGAAATCATCGA
>CAIYOE010000132.1 GCA_903927775.1 uncultured Micrococcales bacterium
CAGAGTGATTAGGTAAGAACCCGCATTCGCGTAGGTGTGGGTGGGCTGCGTAGCCGAGTTGTATGGGCCGTCGACCGACGAACCGTCTCCCCAGTCCACGCTCACGTTGGTCACGGTGCCGGACAAACCAAGAGTCTGAGTCGCGCCTGCCGCTACGTCCACTTGTTCAGCGAAAAGCGATGGATCAATGGTTGTGAAAACCAGGTCGACTAGGTAGTTGGAGTCGTTAAAAGTGAGTACCGGATAGCTAGAACTGTTGTAGTTGTAATAGTCAGTTTCAAAAGTTAACGGTCCGACTACTCTTGCGGTTACGTCGCTCCATGAACTGTCTACCGAGGGCCAAGTGGCGTTTGTAAAGTAGTAGTCCGTTGAGTAAACGGTTACTGAGAAGTTCTGTCCAGCGGTTATTGCCACAGGAGTATCAAAAGTAGTTGTTTTCCAACCCGGAGTTTGGTCGTTAGGAAATGCTTTACTCGCAAGCAAATTTCCAGACTGATCCCAAACGTGTGCTGTATGAGCGGACGTGTCGTTTGGGAATCGGTAAAAACGAGCCTGAGTAACGTACCCCGCTGCGGAGGTTGAAAGTCTAGGGCCGAGCTCAAGATTCCCGTGATTATTGGTTGTTATGCCACTGGCATCAAAACCATCCATCAAGCTATAAACGCCCGAAACAGATCCCGCCGCGTTTGCGGGCTCACCCGGCAAAACCACCAATGCGGTAAGGATTCCCGAGGTGGATAGCAGGATTGCCACAGTGCCCAAAAGTACAGAGAGTTGCTGACGCACACGACGGGTATTTCGGCGCACAGAACCCCCTAAATTAGGCAATATTTCATTCAATCCTAGATGGCGAGGAGCGAAGGCAATTATGACTTTCATTCAGTTCATTAGCCATTAAGGCTAGCGATTCAAGACATAGTGCTGCCCGAACATTTTGAAGCGAAAAATTTAAGCTAGCCCTGAGCCAGAGGCTCGTTACCTACATCGCTGATGTGGAAGTTCAGGTGCGAACGCGAAGCGGTTGGCCCGCGCTGTCCCTGGTAACGGTTCAGGTATTTGGCGCTGCCGTAAGGGGTCTCGGCGGGCGAAGAAAGCTGGAAGAAGCAAAGCTGTCCGACCTTCATTCCTGGCCACAGCTTGATTGGCAGGTTAGAAACATTTGCGAGTTCTAAAGTCACGTGACCCTTGAATCCCGGGTCCACGAATCCGGCGGTGCTGTGGGTTAGCAAACCGAGTCGACCCAAAGACGACTTGCCCTCGAGGCGAGCGGCGATGTTGTCTGGCAGGGTCACAAACTCGTATGTGCTACCAAGCACGAACTCGCCCGGGTGCAAAATGAATGCCTCATCGCTGCGAACCTCAACTGCCTGTGTGAGTTCTGCCTGATCTTCGCGTGGGTCAATAAACGCGTACTTGTGGTTGTCGAAAAGACGAAAGAAACGGTCAAGTCGAACATCGATGCTTGAAGGCTGAATGAGTTCCAGGTTCAGCGGTTCAAGGCCAATGTTGCCGGCTTCGATTTGGGCACGAATATCGCGATCAGACATAAGCATGGTTCAAGGTTAGTGCCTTGTTCTCAGGACTTTGGGCAGTATCGGTGCGGGTAAGGCAAACTAGTTACATGAAGTTCAGCGATTCCAAACTGTCCGAGCGCATGCGGGTGCGACCCTCGGTGGAACGCCCGCTGCCAGACCTGCTTCAGTTCCCTCGCGAGTACCTAAACCTAATGGCCATTGGCATCAGCCACCGCTACGGGCACGCCTTTAGTCGCTGGCTAGATCGAGACATTGACACCGATGGCGAACTAAATGGTCCCCGACTCATGCTCATTTTGCTGCTGTCCAGGCACAAGAGCTTGACCATGAGCGAGGCCGCCGACCTCATGGATGTAACCCCGCGCGCGGTGACCAGACTGGTCGATGGCCTGGAGGCCGACGGATATGTCAGCCGCCAAACCAGCCCGGTGGATAAGCGCGTTTTCATCGTTTCGATTGAGGCAAAGGGAATTGCTAAAGCCGACCAGCTGCTTCCTCAGCACCAGGCTCGCGCCGGCGAAATGTTCAGTATTTTCACCGATGAA
>CAIYOE010000133.1 GCA_903927775.1 uncultured Micrococcales bacterium
ACCTTGCGGCGATCGCCTGGCGGTCGGCCCTTCCCTCGCCCACCGCGATTAGCGCTCCCACAATCGAACGAACCATGTTGTGACAGAAGGCATCGGCTAGAAGCTCGATTTCGATAACCTGGTTTTCATCGGTGCGCCTGCGAACTATTACCTCTCGCAGATTGCGAATGGTGGTGGCGAACGGCCGCGGCTTGCAAAAGGCCGCAAAATCGTTCAGGCCGTAAAGCTCGAGGGCTGCCGCCTGCATCTCGAGTAGGTCGAGTGGCTTTCGAGTCCAAAGCGTGTGCCTGGCCTCAACCGGGTCTTTCACGCTGACCGCGTCTGCAATGCGGTAACGGTAACGCCTGTGGATGGCCGCAAAGCGGGCGTCAAACCCCTCGGGGGCGGCGGCGGCGCTGTAAATGCGAATGTCGTCGTCCAGGATGTTATTCAGTCGGTCACGGATAGCGACTTCGAACATGGGTGGCGACGAGTAGCGGCCAAGTCTTTTGATTTGCTGCTGGGTCAGGTCCAGGTGCAAGACCGAATTTCGGGCGTGTACACCGGCGTCGGTCCTGCCTGCCACTACGAGCCCAAAGCTGGCTTCGCTCGGGCCAAAGACCAGAGTTAGGGCATCGAGGATGCTGCCCTCTACGGTACGGAGCCCGGGCTGTTTGGCCCAACCGTTAAAGTCGGTGCCGTCGTAGCCAAAGTCGACCCTTAAGCGAACGAACCCGCTGACAAGGTCAACGGGTTCGTTCATGATGCTTAGGTGCTAAGGCTTAGGCCTCTGGTGCTGCCTCGGCAGCAGGAGCCTCAGCGGCAGCCTCTGCAGGTGCCTCAACAACAGCCTCGGCTACTGCCTCTTCTGCTACTGGTGCCTCTACAACTGCTTCTTCGACTACTACGTCTTCGGCTACTGCCTCTGCGGCAACTGCCGAACCCTTAACCGCGTTTGCAAGCTTTGGCTTCTTGTTTACGCTCTTAGGCGAAACTGGCTCAAGAACAAGCTCGATGACTGCCATCGGAGCGTTGTCGCCCTTACGGTAGCCAAGCTTGGTGATGCGAGTGTAGCCACCGTTGCGGTCCTCAACCTGAGGTGCAATGTTGGTGAATAGCTCGTGTACAACGCCCTTGTCGGTGATCTGCTGAAGAACACGACGACGAGCCGCTAGGTCTCCGCGCTTTGCGAAGGTTACTAGGCGCTCGGCCAACGGACGAAGGCGCTTGGCCTTGGTCTCGGTGGTTACGATGCGCTTGTGCTCGAATAGTGAGGTTGCAAGGTTGTTCAGTAGTAGACGCTCGTGAGCTGGTCCACCGCCCAGACGTGGGCCCTTAGTTGGTGCAGGCATGGTTTTCTCCTATGACTTTCTAAAAATTAAGCCTGAGCGTCTTCGTCGTACGCCGAGCTGAAGTAAGCGGCGTCAAAGCCAGGAACTGCGTCCTTGAACTTTAGGCCCATCGATGCCAGCTTGTCGCGGACTTCATCTACCGACTTGCTACCGAAGTTGCGGATGTTCATCAGCTGGTCTTCGGATAGAGCGATTAGCTCGCTAACGGTGTTGATGCCTTCGCGCTTTAGGCAGTTGTAGCTGCGGACGGTTAGGTCTAGGTCCTCGATTGGGGTTGCTAGCTCTGGAGCTAGGCCAGCCTCAACCGGTGCGGGACCGATCTCGATACCTTCTGCTGCTTCGTTCAGTTCCTTTGCAAGACCGAATAGCTCAACCAAGGTCTTACCAGCCGATGCGACTGCGTCCTTTGGGTTGGTGCTGTTCTTGGTCTCGACCTCGACAACAAGCTTGTCGAAGTTGGTGAACTCACCGGCACGAGTTGCCTCGACGCGGTACGACACCTTTAGAACTGGCGAGTAGATGCTGTCTACAGGGATTACACCTGGGTCTGCATCTGGGTTGCGGTTCTGGTTTGCCTGAACGTAGCCACGGCCACGCTCGATGATCAGTTCGATCTCTAGCTTCGACTTGTCGTTGATGGTGGCGATGACTAGATCCTTGTTGTGGATCTCTACGCCAGCAGGAACGGTGATGTCGCCAGCGGTAACTGCACCGGCGCCGGTCTTGCTCAGGTGAGCGACAACTGGCTCGTCGTTCTCGGAGGACACAACAAGACCCTTGATGTTCAAGATGATCTCGGTTACGTCTTCCTTCACACCAGGAACGGTGCTGAATTCGTGCGAAACACCCTGAATACGGATGTTGGTCACTGCTGCGCCTGGGATAGACGAAAGCAGGGTGCGGCGGAGCGAGTTACCTAGGGTGTATCCAAAGCCAGGCTCTAGTGGTTCAAGGGTGAAACGCGAGCGGTTTGGAGCAAGGGTTTCTTCTTCAAGGGTGGGACGCTGTGCAATGAGCACGTTTGTTTCCTTTCAGCTAGGCATCCGCTATTTGATGCCTATTTTGGGGTGTCCGCACAGTGGCCACTGCGCGGCTATTTCATAGAAATGTATGAAGTTGTGGGGTGAAGAACCTCGCCTTTGCGCGAGGCGCAGGGCAAAGTTGATTCGAACTGCGATGGCCCGGGATTTATGCGCCCGGGCGAAGCAGGGCAAATTTATTAGACTCGACGACGCTTTGGAGGGCGGCAACCGTTGTGAGCCTGAGGAGTTACGTCTGAGATCGAACCGACCTCTAGACCTGCTGCCTGAAGCGAACGGATTGCGGTCTCGCGGCCGGAGCCTGGACCCTTAACGAATACGTCTACCTTCTTTAGGCCGTGCTCCTGAGCCTTGCGAGCTGCCGATTCGGCTGCTAGCTGAGCTGCGAACGGAGTCGACTTACGCGAACCCTTGAAACCAACATCGCCCGATGACGACCACGAGATAACGGCGCCGGTGGCGTCGGTGATCGAAACGATGGTGTTGTTGAAGGTGCTCTTGATGTGAGCCTGACCAACGGTGATGTTCTTCTTTTCCTTGCGGCGAGGCTTGCGGCCTGCCACTGCAGTCTTCTTTGGTGCTGCCATGAGTTTCTCCTAAATCCTTTTATGAGCGCAACGCTGCCTAAGGGCTAGCGTGCCGCCTTCTTCTTGCCGGCTACGGTGCGCTTTGGACCCTTACGAGTACGAGCGTTGGTCTTGGTGCGCTGACCACGAACTGGGAGGCCCTTACGGTGACGAAGACCCTCGTACGAACCGATCTCTACCTTGCGGCGGATGTCTGCGTTTACGTCGCGGCGGAGGTCACCCTCAACCTTGTAGTTGCCTTCGATGTAGTCACGAAGTGCAACGAGCTGGTCGTCGGTTAGGTCCTTGACGCGGGTGTTCTTGTCGATCGAGGTGTCGGCAAGAATCTTGACCGAACGGGTGCGACCGATTCCATAGATGTAAGTAAGGGCGATTTCCGCGCGCTTGTCGCGAGGAATGTCGACGCCGGCAATACGTGCCATTGGGATTTCTCCTGTTTTTTATAGAAGGTCTGCAGCAACACTGCCCTGGCTTTTGCGTTCCAGGCCTCCGCCTTCATCGGAGGGTGCCCGCCCCACCCGAGAAACTTGGGTGGAACATTGAGTGTTGCTTTTTGGTTTTGCCCCAACTTTTGAGGCGGCTATTTAGTTATAAGTTTTGAAGCGGTTTTAGCCCTGGCGCTGCTTGTGACGTGGGTTCTCGCAGATAACCATGACGCGGCCGTGGCGACGGATGACCTTGCACTTGTCGCAAATCTTCTTAACGCTTGGGTTGACCTTCATGTCTCGTACTTCTTGCTAGGGGTTCTTTCGAACCGGTTTACAGTGAACCGTTTTGCCGATTCACCGAGTCTTTTTAGTTTGCAGAGTGGCTTATTTGTAGCGGTAGATGATGCGCCCACGAGTTAGGTCGTAGGTGCTCAGTTCTACAATGACGCGGTCCTCAGGAAGGATGCGGATGTAGTGCTGGCGCATCTTGCCCGAGATGTGTGCCAAGACCTTGTGTCCGTTGGTCAGCTCTACTCGGAACATTGCGTTCGGTAGTGCTTCTACAACCGAGCCTTCGATCTCGATTACACCGTCTTTGCTAGCCATAAACTCACTTATCTGCTTACTTTGTGGTGTCAACAGCACGCGAAAATAAAGACCAAATGCTTTGGGGATTTTCGTGTAGAAACACCGAAGTTCAATCCTAGACGAAACCTCTGTTAATTGGTAATTGTTTTTTAGTCACCCAGCGGTGCAACGGTGATTCCCAGCGGTGCCAGCATGCTTGCGCCGCCATCCACGGCGGTCAAAACCCAAATTCCGCCCTCGTGCACAGCGACCGTGTGTTCCCAATGGCTCGAGTCACTCTTATCGATGGTACTGACGGTCCATTCGTCGGCCAGCACCTTGGTGCGCTCGCTTCCAGCGGTCACCATCGGTTCGATTGCCACTACCAACCCCGGAACGATCTTTGGGGTCGAACCGTGGACTGCGTAGTTGAAAACTGGTGGGTCCTCGTGCATGCTGCGTCCAATTCCGTGACCAACGTACTGCTCCAAGATCCCGAACTTGCCCTGCGAGTTCACATACTTCTCAATCGCGGTACCCACGTCGTTTAGGCGCTTGCCCCTTGCCAAAGCAGCGATTCCGTGCCACAGGCTCATCTCGGTGACTCGGCTTACCCGCTCGCGCGCCGCACTGATTTTGTGTTCGCCACCGGGAACAACCACTGTTATGGCACTGTCGCCGTTCCAACCATCGATGATTGCTCCCGCATCGATGCTCACGATATCGCCAGCCTGCAAGATGCGGTCGGCGCTTGGGATTCCGTGCACCACTTCATCGTTGATTGACGCACAGATGGTGTGGAAATAGCCGGGAACCAGCTTGAAGTTTGACTTACCGCCAAGGGCAACAATGGTCTGCTCGGCGATCGCATCTAGTTCTAGAGTGCTGACACCGGGTCTGATTGCATCGCGAACGGCCTGGAGAGCAGCGGCGGTAATTAGGCCGGCGCGGCGCATCAACAAGATTTGTTCGTTGGTCTTGAGCTCGAACTCTTGACGAGACATGATTGCCCTTTAGTTTTAGGCCGAAATGCCGCGTGCGGCAAGCGCCGCAGTGATGCGGCCGGTGACCTCGGCGACTTCGCCAAGGCCATCGATGGTGACAACCAGGTTACGACTTGCGTAGACGTTGATCAGTGGAGCGGTCTGCTCTTCGTACACCTCTAGCCGACGACGGATTACGTCTTCGGTGTCGTCGGCGCGACCCTGCTCAACCGCACGGTTTAGCAAGCGGCGAACCACTTCATCGGTGTCTGCGGTTAACAGAACGACTGCGTCTAGTTGGGTGCCGGCTGCCTCGAGCATGCCGTCTAGTTCCACAACCTGCTCAGCGGTGCGAGGGTAGCCGTCTAGCAAAAAGCCAGCGGCGGCATCGGCCTCGGCCAGGCGACTACGAACTAGGTCGTTGGTCACGCTGTCGGGTACGTACTCGCCACGGTCCATAAACGACTTGGCTAGCTTGCCCAGCTCGGTTTCATTCTTTACGTTGTAACGAAAGATGTCCCCGGTCGAGACTGCAGGAATACCAAAGGTTTCGGCTAGCCGGACTGCCTGAGTACCCTTGCCGGCACCTGGGGCGCCAATCAAGAGTAGGCGGGTCACTTCAGAAGGCCTTCGTAGTTACGCTGCTGCATCTGAGCGCTGATCTGCTTAACGGTCTCGAGACCAACACCAACGATGATGAGGATCGAGGTTCCGCCGAATGGGAAATTCTGGCTGGTGCCAAGAAGTCCGAAAGCGATTAGCGGGATTAGCGCGATAAGACCTAGGTAGATAGCGCCCGGGAAGGTAATGCGGCTAAGCACGTAATCCAGGAACTCCATGGTCGGACGACCAGCGCGAATACCAGGGATGAATCCGCCGTAGCGCTTCATGTCGTCTGCTACTTCTTCTGGATTGAAGGTGATAGCTACGTAGAAGTAGGTGAATCCAAAGATAAGAAGGAAGTACAGCGCCATGTAGAACGGGTGGTCGCCGCGGGTTAGGTAGTTGGAAACCCAAGTTACCCAGTCGGCTACGTGACCGTTCTTGTCTGGTCCGTTGAACTGCGCGATAAGCGCAGGAAGGTAAAGCAAGCTGGATGCGAAGATAACTGGAACCACACCGGCCATGTTGACCTTGATTGGGATGTAAGTGCTCTGGCCACCGTACTCGCGGCGTCCGACCATACGCTTGGCGTACTGAACCGGAATACGACGCTGGGACTGCTCGACCAAGATAACCAGGCCAACAATCACAACACCGATGGCCAATACGCCAATCAGGGTCTCGATGTTCTTGGTCTGAACGATCTGGTACAGCGATGCTGGGAAGCGCGATGCAATCGAGGTGAAGATAAGTAGCGACATACCGTTACCAACGCCGCGCTCGGTTACGAGCTCGCCCATCCACATGATGAGTCCGGTACCGGCAGTCATGGTTAGAACCATGAGGGTAATGCCTACCCAGGTGTTGTCCTTGATAACCGGGAGCACACAGCTCTTACCGAACAGTGCACCCTGGTTTGCAACTGCCACCAAGGTGGTGGACTGCAGGACTGCAAG
>CAIYOE010000134.1 GCA_903927775.1 uncultured Micrococcales bacterium
GGGTTCTGATCGACCTAGTGCCGAATCACTCGAGCGACCAACACCCTTGGTTCCAAGCCGCCCTGGCTGCAGGGCCTGGCTCCCCCGAGCGTGATTTCTACCACTTCGCCAATGGCAAGGGCGAAAACGGCGAGCTGCCTCCCAATAACTGGTTGAGTCTCTTTGGCGGGCCGGCTTGGACCCGCTTGACCAACATCGATGGCAGTGCCGGCCAGTGGTATCTGCACCTGTTCGACAGCACTCAGCCAGATCTGAACTGGGCGAATCCGATTGTGCAAAGCGCCTTCGAAGACATTTTGCGATTCTGGTTGGATCGCGGTGTGGATGGATTCCGCGTAGATCAGCCACACGCCATGGCAAAGGCTGCCGGCCTGCCAGACCACCCGGATATTGCGCGCGCAGGGGCCGGGTTCATCGAGGGCGAGGCGGCTCCTCCCATGTGGTTCCAAGAAGAAGTTCACCCGATTTTCCGTCGCTGGCGAGCCATTCTGGACTCCTACCAGGGCGATCGTGCCATGTGTGGCGAGGCCTACGTTCTGCCACTGTCTTTTATGGCGCAGTGGGTTCGCCACGATGAGTTCAACCAGACCTTCAACTTCCGTTTTTTGAACAGCGACTGGAATGCCAAGACTCTGTTCGACAACATCAACGAGAGTTTTGCCGCCTTTGATGGCGTTGGCGCACCCAGCACCTGGGTTCTGAACAACCACGATGTGATCAGACACGCCAGTCGATTCGGTGGCCTAAAAATCAAACCAACAGACAGCGATGGCGTAGGCCCAACCGATCCTCAACCGGACCGCGAGCTGGGCTTGCGCCGTGCCCGAGGCGCAACTTTGTTCATGCTTGGTCTTCCCGGTTCGGCTTACCTTTACCAGGGCGAGGAACTAGGCCTACCGGAGCACACCACTTTGCAGCCCGAGTTCCGCCAAGACCCAACTTTTGCCCGCACTAAAGGTAAGCGTGTGGGCCGCGATGGCTGCCGAGTGCCTCTGCCATGGGAAGCCGGGGTTGGAGCAGCCAACGGATTCAATGTGACCGGAGCCAGTTGGCTACCGCAGCCTGATTACTACCGCGAGTACTCCCGAGACTTACAGGACGGCGTTGCCGGATCAACTTTGGAACTCTACAAGTTGGCGCTAGCGCTTAGAAAAGAACTAAGACTCGGAGAAGGTTCCTTTGAGTGGGCTGAAGACCTGGTTGAGCAGAATGTGCTGGGCTATCGCAACGGTGATATCCTGATTGTTCACAACTTTGGACACCAGCCCGTTACGCTGCCAGCCGGCCAAATCTTGGCCAGCAGCTTGCACGGGATGACCGAGGGCCATACCCTGGTAGCCGATCAGACAGTTTGGATTCGAATCTCTTGATTTTGCGTAGGCTCTGCTTTGGCTTGATCATCGCAGTTACCGCCACCCTGGGAAGTTCGGTTGCGGCACAATCCAAACCGGCAACGGCAATCCAAAACGTACCCTGGGACCAACTAGACAGCGGAAACTGCCTGGTGACCAAGGACAACTTTGGTTTCACCGCCTGCCCCAAGGGGGACCTGGCTGGCAGCATCCATGTTGGCCTGATTGGCGATTCCCACATGCGTCAGTATTTCGCTCCGCTGGATTATCTGGCCTACAAGTACCACTGGCACCTCACCTACATCTCCAAGAGCGCTTGCCCCGTGGGCGACCCATCGCTGTTTCCAACTGGCGTTTCCTCTGCCAGTTGCAAGGACTGGAACGGCAGGCTCACCAAGTATTTGGCGGAACAACCGCCGTTCGACCTAATCGTTAACTCGAACTCATCGCTGGTGACTCACGGCAACAAGTTAATCGGCGCAGCCTTTGCTAAAACCGTGACCAGCCAAACAGCCCGAGGCACCATTTGGCTGTCGATTCGAGACAACCCCAAACCAAACAACGACTTCTTGGCCTGCATCGCAAAAAATGGTGCCAAGGCCGCTGTCGCCTGTGCCCGGCCTCGCGCACTTGCCCTGACTCCCCCAGACGTTTTGGTGCCTTCAATTAAGGGTTTCCCGAATGTTGTGATCGCCGATTTCACCAACGCATTTTGCAAAACGGTCTGTCCGCCGGTGATTCAGAACACCGTGGTTTATCGCGACCACAGCCACATTTCTTCTAACTTTGCTCGCAAAATGTTCCACCACCTAGAAGATGTGATCCCTGCCAAGTTCAAGCAACCGGCACTTCTTGTAACCCAATAGTTAACTTTCCTGGGAAATACTTGGGTCACTCCGTTAGCTTGGAGTAACTATTGGCGATTTTGCCGATCATTATTTCTTTGGGGAATCATGCAGTCGATTGTTAAATTCATCACCTCAACCAAGTCGGCCTGGGCCACTTTGTTACTCGGACTCATTTTTGCAGCGCTGGCACTTGGCCCGCTCAAAGCCGGCGAAGCCGGAACAAACCCTGGCGTTGGTCTTCCCGCAAGCGCCGACTCCGTCAAGGTAAACGAAGCACTAAAGACCCTGCCGGGTGCGGACTCGACCTCCGCGGTTGTGGTTTACCAGTCGAAGACCGCAATGACCGACAGCCAGCAGGCATGGGTAGCTGGCAAGTTCGACCCGATGACCAAGAGTTTTCAGGGCGGCGCTTCGGACAAGTTCCTAAAGTTCACCAACCTAAAGGTCATGGGCAAGGCCTTTGTGCCACCTGCGTCGTTCTCTAAGGACAAGACCACTGCGGTCATCGCAATTCCGCTAGCCAAGTCGGATGTCACCACCGTGATTCAAGACCGTATCGCGGCAATTCGCGCGGCCGCCAAAGCCAGCGTGCCATCGGGGCTCGAGACCTACACCACCGGGCCAGATGCCTTCCAGTCCGACCTGGCCAGCGTATTCAACGGTGCGAACGGCTTGCTGCTTGCAGCCACCGGTTCCGTGGTAATCCTGTTGCTTCTAATCACCTACCGAAGCCCATCGCTGTGGATCGTTCCACTTGCTGTGGTAGGCACCGCCGACCAGATGGCTTCTTCACTGGCTCCTCGCGTTGCCGGTTGGTTCGGCATTGTGCCAGACGCCTCGGTCACAGGCATTTTGAGCGTCCTGGTGTTCGGTGCGGGCACTAACTACGCGCTCTTGATCATTGCTCGCTACCGCGAGGAGTTGCTCACTAATCAGGATCGCCACAAGGCCATGTTTAACGCCGTTCGCGGCGCCGGTCCTGCCATCATTGCCTCTGGATCGACCGTGACCCTAGCGTTGCTAACCCTGAGCTTTGCCACCCTCGAGGGCAACCGAGCACTGGGTATCGCCTGTGCCACCGGAATCGTGATTGCCATGATTTCCGCTCTTGGTGTGCTTCCAGCTGCACTAGTGGTCTTTGGCCGCGGTTTGTTCTGGCCATTCGCACCAAAGTTTGGTGGCGCAGACAAGTCGCAGACCGGGTTCTGGAGCAAGTTGGCCACTGGCGTAAGCAAGCGCCCTAGCGTGGTCAGCATCATCGGTGCCTTGGTTTTGGTGGTTTTGGCACTCGGTGCTACCGGCATCAAGATTGGTTTGGCTGCTAACGACAGCTTCCTAAAGACTCCAGAGGCAGTGGTTGGTTCGCAGGCGATCGCCAAGGCCTTCCCAGCTGGCCAGACCTCGCCAACCATTGTGATCTCGAACAAGTCCGAGGCCGCCAATGTTGTGGCTGCAATCACTGGCACCAAGGGTGTGGCTTCGGCTAGCATCGCCGAGTCGAACAGCAAGATTTCGCA
>CAIYOE010000135.1 GCA_903927775.1 uncultured Micrococcales bacterium
AACCGGCAAGATCGTGGCGCAGCGCGCTGCCGCCCGACTGATCGGCTACAGCTTGGAACTCGGTGGCAAGAACCCAATGATTGTTCTGCCAAGCGCCAACATCAAGAAGGCCGCCAAGTTGGCGGTTACTAGCTCGGTGGCCAACACTGGCCAGCTGTGCGTCTCTATTGAACGCGTTTACGTGCCAAATGCCAGCATCGATGAGTTCATCGCTGCCGCTACCGCGATTGCTCAGAGCCTCAAGATTGAGAAAGACGGCGGATTCGAAAATGACCTGGGTACTCTTACCGGAGCAGCCCAGTTCAAGCGATTCACCAGCATGCTAGCCGACGCCAAGAGCAAGGGTGCAACAGTTGCTGGCGGCGAGCCACAGCCTCAGATTGGCCCTTACTTTGTGAGCCCGGCGATCGTTAGCCACATCCCTGCCGATGCAGATTTGGACCGCAAAGAAGTATTCGGACCAATTCTGCAGGTATACGGCTACGACTCCGTCGAAGACGCCATCGAGGCAGCGAACGACACCGAATACGGTCTAAACGCATCTGTGATCGGCAATGCCAGCGAGGCAATGACCGTGGCCAAGCGCCTGCAAGCCGGCAGCGTCAACATCAATGAGGGTTTCCGTGCCAGCTTTGCCAGCATGGATTCACCGATGGGCGGAGTTAAGCAATCTGGCCAGGGTCGCCGAAACGGTGACTACGGTTTGACTCGTTTTACGGAGGCCAAGGCGATTGGCCTAACCACCGGATTCTTAGCGTTGCCGAACACTGGTCGCGACTACGTTTTCATTCGCAAGTTGCTGATTCTGCTAAGCCAGACTCTGCGACGCCTGCCCTAGCCGGCTCCGGCTCTAAACTGTTCGAATGCCTACCCTTAGCCAACTGATCGGCTTCCTTGTCACTTCTATTGTGATTATTGCCATACCTGGGCCAAGCGTGGTTTTCTCGGTTGGACGAACTCTTGCGCTTGGTCGAAGCACTGGTTTGCTCACCGTAATCGGAAACGCTCTTGGAGGAAGCGTCTGGCTCTTAGCAACCGCATTTGGCGTGAGTACATTGCTGGTAGCTTTCCCCTGGCTGTTAGCCGCAGTGAAGATAGCGGGTGCCGCTTACCTTGGATACCTGGGTTTCAACACCATTCGCAAAAGTGGGGCGCAGCAGGCGCAGATTGAGCAGTCCAACCTGACACCCCAGAGCTCATGGACCACGCTGAAGCAAGGTTTTTTGGTCGGGTTGAGTAACCCAAAGGTGGCCGTATTTTTCTTGGCCGTACTGCCCCAGTTCATCAATGAGGGCGGAAACTTTACGGTTCAGTTTCTGGTCCTGGGTCTAACTTTCGAAGTACTTGGCATAATCGGCGACTCTACCTACGTTGTCGCAGCCGCGCTGGTAAGGGACTGGATTCTGGTCAAGCCGACTCGACTTGGCCTAATCGTTCGGGCCGGCGGATCCATGATCATGGGGTTGGCAGCCTGGCTGCTAATCGCCTCTTTGCTCGAGGTGAAATAGCCCGCCTAGGTGGCTTCGGGGTCGAAAGGCGCTGATTCCCCCGCTTGCAATTTGGTTACGGTCTTAACCGAAGCAGCTTCGCCTACCTGAAGGGTTGCAGCCTCAGGAGTCAAGTCTTCTAGCAGGGCCTCGCGAATAATGCGACGTGGGTCGTATTGGCGCGGATCAAGTTTGCGCCAATCCACTTCTTCGCCAAGTTCCTCGCTCAGTTGAGACTGCGCATTTTTGGCGTAATCGCGAGCGGCCCTAGCCCATTTGGCTAGTGTTCTGGAATACTCCGGCAGTCGCTGCGGACCAAGCACGACCACGGCAATAATCGCCAAGATCACAAGCTTTTCGCTGTCTATGCCAAACACCCTTAAAGGTTACCTTGCGGCTACACCGCTTTAGGGCATCGCCCTTTTAGACTTGGCGCAGGAGGGCCAAATGGTAGACAAAATCAGCAGTTGGAAATACGCCGAAGAATTCGCGGTGGAATCCGAGTCGATCGTTCGCGCCCGAATGCGAGCCAGCGAAATCGGTGTCGAGAGCGTGACACCGAGCGTTGGCTCCCACCTCGCAGTTTTGGCCAGCGCCACCTCGGCCAAGGCAATTGTTGAGGCTGGCACCGGAACCGGCGTTAGTGGACTCTGGTTGCTTCATGGCGCACCGGGAGCCGTTTTGGCCACCATCGATGTGGAACCCGAGCATCAGGCGGCTGCAAAGTTAGCGTTTACCGAGGCAGAGATCAAATCCAGCCAAACCCGAGTGATTAGCGGCCGCGCCATAGACGTGATGAGTAACATGGCGGATGGCGCCTACGACCTGGTTTTCTTGGATGCCGACCGCGACACCATAGAAGAGCAGCTGGTGGAAGCTCAGCGGCTGCTAAGAGTTGGCGGTGTAGTGGCGATTGCACACGCGCTTTGGCGCGACCGCGTCCCTGACCCGGCCATGCGCGACGAAGCCACCACCATTTACCGCGATGTAATCAAGTTTTTTAGCGGCAATAAATTCTTTGCCACTGCGTTATCCCCGGCCGGCGACGGGCTTTTGATAGCAAGCAAACTGACGCCCTACGTTGTGGCTGTGGGCGAACTGTAAGAGCAGTTTTAAAAACTAATCGGGTCGATCATGTGATCGACCCGATTTAGATTTAACTCAATTTTTAGCGGTTTACGACGCCGTCTAGAACCTGGTAAAGACGGTTTGCCTCTTCTTCGTTTACCGAAACAACAAGACGGCCTCCGCCTTCTAGTGGTACACGAAGAATGATAAGACCACGTGGTTCGCGCTCGGCTTCCATTGGTCCGTCTCCGGTGCGTGGCTTCATTGCTGCCATGGAACAACTCCTTGTAATGCTTGGCATAATCCATGCCTCTCTACAATTATCCCAGAGGGCGCAGGGGCACTAAACCGAATTTGACCCCGCTCGCTTTCGACTTGATAACGGTTAGGCAAACAAAGTGTTTACTTTATCGAATCCGGCACTACACTCAGCGGTCATTTTGGCACACGCCTGCTCCCGCATTACGGGGGCGTGAAGTCCGGGCTTTGATAGACCCAGCAGATCGCCAACCAAACCATTTGAAGCACTGTCAACCCCACCAGCAAGAACCATTTCGCCAGACGAGACAGGTTTGCGGTTCTAAGGGCAAACGCGGCCACCAAAGGAAAGGCCGGCATCAAAATTCTGAAAGTGCTGCTCTGAGGGTTGAAGAACAGCAAAACGTAGAACAAGTAGGCGCCCACCCACAGCCGTAGCTCATAACCCAGCGTCTTGACCGTCTTGGTGAATAGCAGCCAGACAATACCCAGTAGCAAAGCGATGACAAACATCGGTGCCCAAAAAACGCCGAACATGCTGGCACCCAAGTTTGCCCAACCACCAAACCACTCCAGTTGCCGATGCGGATCGGCCGAACGCCAGGCCAATTCGGTCTGGGTGTAGGCGTCGATGCGACCGGTGGCCCACCAGGCAAAAAGCGGCCAGGCCAAACCCAACACTCCACTAAGCAAAGTCAATATGGCAAGTTTCCAGCGCTCCACGCGAGGGAATTCATCGAAGCCTTTTTTATCGCGCCACCATCGCAACAACCACATGAGTGCCAGCATCAACGCAAAAGAGACCATGCCCGGACGAGTAATACTGAGCCCAATCATTGCGGGCAAGGCCATAAAGTACCTGTGCTGCATGAGGTAATACAGCGCTATTGCAAGCAGCAGCAGACCCAGAGTCTCGGCGTAGCCGGTTTGCAGAACCGCGCTACAAACCGAGAAACCAAACAGAGTCACAGCCCAAAGCGAAACGCTGTCGCTGAACCGCAGGGCGAAAATCTTGTAGAGGAACAGAGCCAAGATAAAGCTCAGCAGCAGGCTCACGGTAGGCGCCATGAACTTCCACTCGATAACGTCGCCGGTAACCGAAGTCATGGCACGAACCAAGAGCGGGAAACCGGGCATAAACGCCCAGGCGTTCTGTGCCACTGCACCGTTGGGCTCAATCGGCAGGTGCACGGAATAGCCAGGCAGGTCACCCAAGCCGAAGTCGAAAATCTTTTGATACCAACCCACGTCCCAAAAGGTCAGGAAGTCAAAATAATTGGGATTCGATTTCGGAACCCAATAGCTGGGGCCTTCAATGCTGGCAGCCCAAAGAAAGAGCGCGGTTGCGGTGAGGCGTGTGAAGGCCCAGGCGCTAAGGACACGGAACCACCATTCGGTGACCCAAAGATTTTTTAGGCGGTCAACCACTTACGCAGGGCCTCTTCGCATTCATAAATTTGAGCAACGGGAACGGATTCGTCGTCGGCGTGGGCCTTGTTCGGATCTCCTGGACCAAAGTTAACCGCTGGAACTCCGAGTTCGCTGAAGCGAGCTACGTCTGTCCATCCGTATTTTGGTTTTGCTCTCAGGCCGGTGGCGGCCATAAAAGCTGCTGCCGCGGGCTGGTCTAAACCTGGACGGGCACCACCTGCAGAATCCGTAACCACAAGGTCGAAGCCTTGGAAAACCTCTCGCAAATGCGCCTCGGCTTCTGCTACCGACCTGCTGGGGGCGAATCTAAAGTTGATGGTTGCGGTAGCTGAATCCGGAATCACATTGGTGGCGATTCCACCCTTGATCAGCACCGCGTTCAGGCTCTCTCGATAAACCAATCCTTCGACTTCGATTTCCTGAGTTTGATAAGCGTTCAGCCGGTTTAGCACCTCGGCCACGCCATGAATAGCGTTCTTTCCCATCCACGGGCGGGCACTGTGCGCCTTCACGCCGTGCGTGGTCACATCGATGCGCATTGTGCCATTGCAGCCACCCTCGATTCCCGCCGACGACGGCTCGCAAAGCACCGCAAAGTCGCCCTGCAGCAACTCTGGTCGATTGCGGCTGATACGGCCGAGTCCGTTTAGGTCAGCTGCCACTTCTTCGTGGTCATAGAAGATCCAGGTGATGTCCGCGTTTGGGTTGGTGAGTTCGGCGGCCAACTTGAGCTGCACCGCAACACCGGCTTTCATGTCCACGGTTCCGCGGCCCCAAAGGTGCTTTTCGTTTCCGTTAGGGCCTTCGATGTCCACAAAGCGAGTCGGCAGATTGTCTGCAACTGGAACGGTGTCGATATGACCGGCGATCAAAACGCGAGTTGGGCGGCCAAGATTGGTTCGTGCCACAATCGCGTCGGCGTCGCGGATTACCTCTAGGTGCGAGCATGCCCGCAGTGCGGTTTCAATCAGGTCGGCGAGCGCCTTCTCGTTCCCAGACACACTCTGCACATCGCAGACTTGGCGGGTCAATTCCACCGCATCGATGGTTAGGTCTAACTTGGTTTCAGGCACGTTCTAAGCCTAAGGTAACCTTGGATTTGTGAGTACAGCAACCAACTTTGAAGGCATGGCCTGGGGCCACGGCCTGGCCACCATTGCAGCCGACGGCACCGTTCTAGACGTTTGGTACCCGAGCCCAAAACTTGGCCCTGCCCCCACCAACGATTCGCTCTGGGTGGTCCCAAAGGAGCTAGACGCACACGTTGGCACCGATGCCCGCCGCAATGTGAGCACTCAGGTGATTCGCACCGAAATCGAGTTGGCTTTGCCGGTAACCAGCACCGCCGATGCTTACCTGCGACTTCAGCTTTTGAGCAACCTTTTGGTCAAGCCGAACACCATCAACCTCGAGGGTTTGATTCCAAACCTGCCGATCGTGGC
>CAIYOE010000136.1 GCA_903927775.1 uncultured Micrococcales bacterium
CATCGGCTTCTCCTGCAGCGGGCTCAGCAAAGACCCACGCGGCAGAGCAAGCCGACCTAATCGCAAGAGCATTCGCCTAAACCGCGAATAAAAGGAATTCATTTGGTCAGGCAGGATATTCGAATCGTCATTCTTGGCGACTCGACTATCAGCGCCGCGGGTGATCCGCGAGGAATGGGCTGGGTTGGTCGAGTAACAGCCAAGACCCCCGCCAATTCACCGCGCATAGATGTGTTTGCCCTGCCCGCACCAGACGAAACCAGTGCCATGTTGGCCGAGCGTTGGAAGGCCGAAGTGGGTCGCCGTTTCAGCCCGGATACCGATAACCGTCTGGTACTCGCCTTAAGCAACCTCGACCCGGCCAGCGGAACCAGCATTAGTCGTAGCCGCTTGAACATTGCAACAATCCTGGACGAATGCCGCCGCGCCGGAATCAGTACCTTTGTGGTTGGCCCCACCCCGCACCACAACCCGGAGCTAAACCGTGATGTCGAACACCTGGTAAGCGGTTACGAAGACGTGGCAAGCCGCCGCGGGGTACCTTTTGTGGATTGCTTTCGCCCTTTGGTGGAGCACCAGGGATGGAATTCCGAGATTCTGGCATCGCAGCACAATCTGCCGGGTCAGGTTGGCTACGGGCTTATGGCCTGGTTGGTACTAAACCGTGGTTGGTACGAGTGGCTGGAAATCCCAACGCCGGAATAGCTCGCCCCTAAACGCTGAAAACCCCCGATTTCTCGGGGGTTTTTGCAATTCGCTGAGTGCGCAACGGCACACCGAAATTAGTGGTGGTTTCCTTGCTGGATCTCACGGATTTTGCCAAGAACGCGATCGGCCAGCTCCTGAGGCGGCGCCTCGGTGCACGAGCGAACGATCACCTGATTGAAGATAACCTCAAAGTCGTAATCGGCTTCGCAGGAGTCGCAGTTCGCCAGGTGAGCTGTGATGTCCTGCATTTCATCGGTGCTTAACTCGGCGTGCAGGTATTCGTGCACGTGGCGCTTAGTTTCTTGGCAGTCGAACTCAGTCATTCGCCTAATCCTCATCCTTTGGTGCATTGGTGGAATAACCCTGTTCCCTGGCGTATTCCACTAGTTCTTCTCTTAGAGCTTTCTTACCTCGGTGGAGGCGGCTCATGACCGTTCCAACCGGGGTGCCCATATTTTGGGCGATTTCGGCGTATGGCAGACCCATAACCACCGCTTGTAGCACTACTTCTTTGAACTCGGCAGGTAGTCGATCCAATGCTGCAGTGATACTGGCAGCCGGCATGTTGTCGATTGCCTCGGCCTCTGCAGACCTAGAACGCATGGTGGTCAGCGATTCAGCTCCACCGATTTGCCAGTCTTCCAGCTCGTCGATGCTGCCTTTTGCCTTGTCACGCTTTTTCTTTTCGGCGTTGTTCAAATATGTGTTCCGCATGATTTTAAGCAACCATGCTTTTAGGTTGGTTCCCTGTTGGAACTGCCCCCATGAACGGAACGCCTTGATGTAGGTCTCTTGGACCAAATCCTGGGCGTCTTCTTCGTTGTGTGTTTCTCTTTTCGCCATTGCAAGCACCAGAGGCATGAGGGGCATAGCCTGCTCCTCGAACTCTCGCATTTGTTCGGGCGTTATTTTTGGTTTTAGGACTGTCATCGCTTGCGAGTTTAGTCTTGATAACCCAGGGTTTTGCAGTGCTGTTGTTACAGACGACAAACGTTCCTCCAACTTGCTACTTTGCTCGTGGTATTTTTTATAACAATGTCGGTAGAAAATCATTCCCCAAAAGCAGCTATTCCTTGGCCAGCCCCCGTTGCCTCGGGAGTTCTGAGCGCCACCGTGGCTCTGCCGGGTTCCAAGTCTCTCACCAATCGCGAACTGGTTTTATCTGCCTTAGCCGAACAACCAACCCTGCTCACCGCTCCCCTACACTCGCGTGACAGCGCATTGATGATAGATGCACTCACCTCGCTGGGTGCCAGTATCCAGGTTCTTGAAAACGGAGACCTACACGTGGCTCCCGGGACGATTACCGGTGGAGCCAGGATTGATTGCGGATTAGCCGGAACGGTGATGCGCTTTGTTCCCCCCATGGCAACCCTGGCAAACGGCGATGTCTTTTTTGATGGCGATGCCGCGGCCCGCCGGCGCCCAATGCACACCACCGTCGATTCGCTACGCGCGCTTGGTGTTCAAGTAGACGACGCGGGTACGGGCTCACTGCCCTTCACAGTCAAGGGAACCGGCAAGGTTCGCGGTGGGCAGGTATCCATCGATGCTTCTGCCAGCAGCCAGTTTGTTAGCGGTTTGCTGCTTAGCGCCGCCCGATTTGAACAGGGCCTTACCCTTACCCACTCTGGCGAGCACCTGCCGAGCCTGCCTCACATCGAGATGACCTTGGACACCCTGACCAAACGCGGAGTCAAGGTCTCTAACCCCGAGCCAACGGTTTGGCGCGTTGAACCAGGGCCAATCGGCGGCGGATCCGTTGCCATTGAGCCAGACCTGAGCAATGCGGGGCCGTTCTTGGCTGCCGCCATGGTGGCCGGCGGTTCTGTGACCATTCCGGGATGGCCAGACACCACCACCCAGGTGGGAGACGAATTCGACGGTATTTTGCAGCAGATGGGCGCCCATATTGTTCGCGATGACCGCGGCCTGACTATCACGGGAACCGGTGTCATTCATGGCATCACAATTGACTTGTCGATCGGTGGCGAACTAACCCCGGTGGTTGCAGCTTTGGCGGCTTTAGCCGATTCGCCTACCGTGATCTCTGGAGTAGCGCACCTGCGCGGGCACGAGACGGATCGACTGACCGCCCTTGCTACCGAGATCAATCGCATCGGTGGAGCATGCCGCGAGACCGCCGATGGCCTACAAATCGACCCGAGCGATAATCTGCACGGTGCGCTTTGGCACAGCTACGAAGACCACCGCATGGCAACCGCCGGCGCAATCATTGGGCTTCGAGTGCCAGGAATTCAGGTCCAAGACATCGCAACCACTAGCAAAACCATGCCAGACTTTGCCAACATGTGGACAAAAATGCTTGGAGCAAACTAGTTTGAGTTGGCTCTATGAACCAGACGGCACCGGCCACGACCTAGACGAGACCGATGTCCGAGTTCGCCCAAATCCAAAGGGCAACAAGCCGCGCACCAAAATCCGCCCGCAGCACACCAGCGCACCTTTGGGAATGGTGCTTGGAGTGGACCGCGGCCGCTACCGAGTTCTATTGGTAAACGAAGACCGCATGGTGGATGCCACGCTTGCCAAGGAGCTACGCAAGCAGGGGCCGGTGGTGGGCGATCACGTTGCCATGGCCGGCGATACCAGCACCACAGTTGGAGCGCTTTCGCGAATCGTTAGAATCGAACCTCGCACCACATTGCTTAGGCGCAGCGCCGACGACAGCGACCAGGTGGAACGTGTAATCGTGGCAAACGCCACCCAAATGATGATTGTTTGCGCGATTGCCAACCCGGAGCCTCGCACCCGCCTGATAGATCGCTATCTGGCAGCCGCTTACGACGCGGGCCTAAAGCCGATCCTGTGCATCACCAAAACCGACCTAGCCAACCCAGACGACTTTCTGGCCACCTTTGCCGGTTTGGACATCCCTGTGATTTTGAATCGCAGCGATGCACCGAGCCTGCCCGCCATGCGCAGCGTGCTAGACGGGCAAACCACGGTTGTGGTGGGCCATAGCGGCGTTGGTAAGAGCACATTGGTCAATGCCTTGGTTCCTGGGGCGATGCGCTCTACGGGAGTTGTGAACGATGTAACCGGCCGTGGTCGCCACACCAGCACAAGTGTTCGAGCAATTGCCTTGGCTGGGACCAAAGAAGACGAGACAGGTATCACCGGCTGGATTATTGACACTCCCGGAGTCAGAAGCTTTGGGTTGGGTCACATCAACTTTGACAACCTGCTGCGTTCGTTCGAGGACCTGTACAAGGTCATTACGATTTGCCCTCGCGGTTGCACACACTTGGCAGGCAGCCCGGATTGCGCGCTCGATGAGGCAATCGAAAAAGGTTCGCTTGGCGTTCACGGAGCCGCCCGCGTAGATTCACTTCGCAGGCTAATGGCGTCGTTGGAAAGCAAATCCGAATACTAAATTTGAAGCATGCCCGAAACCAGCTTTGCCCAAGACCTAGAACTGGCCATCCGCCTAGCCGAAGCAGCAGATAAAGTTTCGCTAGCGAGGTTTAGGGCGCTGGACCTCAAAGTAGAAACCAAACCGGATCGCAGCCCAGTCACAGATGCCGACAAAGCCACCGAGGAAGCCATCAAGGCAATTCTGAGCCTTGAGCGACCAGAAGATGGAATCATCGGTGAGGAATTTGGCACCAGCGGTAGCCTGGATCGCAAGTGGATTATTGACCCCATCGATGGCACCGCCAACTATCTGCGCGGTGTGCCGGTGTGGGCCTCTCTTATTGCGCTTTCGATTGACCAAAAACCGGTCTTGAGCGTGGTTTCTGCCCCAGCCCTTGGCCGCCGTTGGTGGGCGGCACCCGGCGTTGGCGCCTGGACCAGCGATTTCGACGGATCGGTTCGCGAACTTTGCGTGAGCGGCATTGGCGATTTGGAAAACGCCTCGCTCAGCTACAACAACCTGCAACTTTGGGACTCTTTTGGGCTCATGGAGCCACTCATGAAAATGAGCCGCCAGGTTTGGCGCACTCGCGCCTACGGCGACTTCTTGAGCTACATGTACCTTGCCGAAGGTTCATTAGACATCGTTGCCGAGCACGACCTCAAAATATACGACATCGCCGCCCTGGTGCCGATTGTGGAATTGGCCGGTGGCGAATTCACGGCCCTAGCTGGGCCACTAACCGAAGACAGCTCCAGCGTTTTGGCAACAAATGGCAAACTTCACCGGTTGAGCCAGGATGGGTTTGCTCTTTAGCCAACGTGCCTTTTACGG
>CAIYOE010000137.1 GCA_903927775.1 uncultured Micrococcales bacterium
AAACTCGCAGTAATCGGCGGAGATGGCATTGGCCCAGAGGTAACGGCCATTGCTTTAGAGGCAATTTCACTTGCCACTCGCGGCTCGGGTGTTGAGTTCAAGACCACCGAATATGATCTAGGCGCTCGCAGGTATCACGCCACGGGCGAGACCCTGACCCAGGATGACCTGGACTCGCTAAAAGAACACGACGCCATTCTTCTAGGGGCGATTGGTGATCCCATGGTTCCGAGCGGAGTCCTTGAGCGCGGCCTGCTTCTAAAGCTCCGTTTTGCTTTTAGCCACTACATCAACCTGCGCCCGACCAAGCTCTACCCGGGTGTCACCAGCCCCCTGGCAGACCCTGGTCACGTTGATTTTGTTGTAGTACGCGAAGGAACCGAAGGCCCCTACGTGGGTAACGGTGGTGCGATTCGCGTTGGCACCCCACACGAGGTAGCGAACGAGGTTTCAGTGAACACCGCATTCGGTGTAGAGCGCACTGTTCGTTACGCTTTTGAACTTGCAAGCACCCGTGACCGCAAGCACGTAACCCTGGTGCACAAGCACAATGTTTTGGTTCACGCCGGCTGGTTATGGCAGAACACGGTGAACCGTGTTGCTCAGGAGTACCCGGGCGTTACGACCGATTATCTTCACATCGATGCAGCAACTATTTTTATGGTTACCGACCCTGAGCGCTTCGATGTGATTGTCACCGACAATCTATTTGGTGACATCCTCACAGACCTAGCCGCCGCCATCAGCGGAGGCATTGGCTTGGCCGCCAGCGGAAACATCAACCCCGATGGCGATTTCCCAAGCATGTTCGAACCGGTACATGGTTCGGCGCCCGACATCGCAGGCAAAAACCTTGCCGACCCAACCGCCGCAATTCTTAGCGCGGCCATGTTGCTCGACCACCTAAACAATCCGGTGGCGGCAGCACGAATCGAGAAGGCCGTGGCCGCCGATCTGGCCAACCGCGGTCCGGGCAAACGAAGCACAACCGAAGTTGCCCAGGGCATCTTCGCCTACCTATAAATCGTTAATCAGAGAGGTTGATCATGGCTGATCAGCACTACGAGTGGACTGTTGTCCACAGCGCAAACCCGCTTCCAGATACAGAGCGCGAGGCCATCCTCGAGAACCCAGTGTTTGGTGCAAACTTCACCGACCATCAGGTAATCGTGACTTGGACCGCAGAGAACGGTTGGCACGACGCCCGCGTTGAACCTTATGGCCCCATCATGATGGACCCGGCGTCTGCTGTTTTGCACTACGGCCAGGAGATCTTTGAGGGCATCAAGGCCTACCGCCACCAAGACGGCAGCATCTGGACTTTTCGCCCGACCGCGAACGCTGCGCGAATGCAACGAAGCGCCCAACGCATGGCTCTTCCTCAGGTCCCAGAAGAAATTTTCGTGGAGAGCCTTCGTCAGTTAATTGCTGTCGATGGCGCTTGGGTGCCTCAGCCCGTGAACGAGAAGACCCTTTACATCCGTCCTTTCGAAATAGCAGCAGAAACCTACCTGGGGGTCCGATCGGCGGCTCGCGCCGAGTACCGAGTCATTGCGTCGCCCGTGGGTCCGTATTTCACC
>CAIYOE010000138.1 GCA_903927775.1 uncultured Micrococcales bacterium
AGCCAGTGCTCATGAACACCACCTTGCCCTTCACAGCCGACGCCTTTGCTCGCTCCGCCAGTCTGATGACGGCCGAACGTCGATTTGTATCGCTGGTTCCCACTCAACTTTTGAGGTTGGTAAATCAGGCGGGCATCGATGCTTTTTTGCTGGCGGGACTAAAGCGATTCGATGCGATTTTGCTGGGTGGACAGGCACCGGACTCGGCACTTCTGCAAAGGGCCGCTGACCTTGGTTTGAACGTGGTGCAGAGCTACGGAATGGCCGAAACAGCAGGCGGTTGCGTATACGACGGCAAGCCCCTGGATGGGGTTTCGGTTCGTATCGGCAAAGACCAGATCATCGAGATTAGCGGACCACTTTTGGCTAATAACTTGGCCGATGAAAACGGCTGGTATCGCACTAACGACCTAGGTGAGTTCGATGCCGACGGCAACTTGGTAATCCTCGGAAGAGCCAACCGCGTATTGGCTTCCGGTGGAATAAAGGTTTCTCTCGACTCGATCGAAGAAGTCGTTCGGCAGATCGGGGGAGTTGCCGATGCAGCAGCCATCAGCGTTCGAGACACCGAATGGGGAGAGCGCGCAGTCTTGGTTTACGTGGGTAGCCCCGAGGTGGCCGACTACATCGCGGCAGAAATCCTGAACAACTTGGGTGCCGCCGCCAAACCGGTGCGCGTGATTCGTGTGGATGCGATTCCCCGACTGAATAGCGGCAAGACCGACTATGTGTGGCTAAAGAACCAGTTCAGTGGTTAGCATTCTTGGGTGTCCAAGAAATCTAAGAACAACAAGCGCAACAAAACCGTAAAGCTCTGGATCGAGGGAGCTCGCCTGCGGACCCTGCCCTTGGCAATCGCACCGGTGGCTCTGGGCGCGGGAATCGCCAAGGCCGATGGTGCTTTTAGCCTTGGACTTACCCTGCTGGCCTTAGCCGTTGCCCTGTTCCTTCAGATCGGTGTGAACTTTGCTAACGATTACAGCGATGGCATCCGCGGCACCGACGCCAAGCGAGTCGGACCACTTCGCCTTACCGGTTCGGGTTCCACCAAACCTCAGCTGGTAAAAAACACCGCTTTTGGTTTCTTTGGGCTGGCGTCGCTCGCCGGACTGGCAATCGTTCTGATCACCGGCTTCTGGTGGCTCATCGCTGTTGGTATCGCCTGTATTGTTGCGGCCTGGTTTTACACGGGAGGCAAGAACCCTTACGGTTACTCGGGCTTTGGCGAAATCGCCGTGTTTGTCTTCTTTGGGTTGGTCGCAACCGTGGGCACCACCTTTATCCAAACCAAGGCCATTGATCAAACCTCTTTGATTCTTGGATCGGCCCTGGGTCTATTTGCCAGCGCTGTGCTCATGGTCAACAACATCCGCGACCGCGAACTAGACCAGCACGTGGGCAAGCGAACGCTGGCTGTAAAGATTGGTGCGCGTTGGTCCAAGGTGTTGTTCTTGGTAATGCTTTGGCTACCGATGGCTTTGCTAACCGTGGTTTCGCTGGTTTACCCCAGCCTGAACCTGGTTTGGTTTGTGGTCTTGCTGATTGCGCCTGCAACCTTGATTTTTGTAATGGCCAAGACCGCCAAAGAACTAATTTTGGTGCTGAAGCTGACCAGCTTTATCGCTTTGGGATTTGGGTTACTTGCCCTGCTCGCCCTCAGCCTTGCTTGATTCCTTGCCTGATTCCTGCTGGTCTAGCAGTTCGTTCTCTACGTCTGCTTCGCCTTCTTTGGTTCCCAGGTCGCCCTTGCGCTGCATGCGCTTGTAGACCATCTCGGAGACCCTGTCGCGTTGGCG
>CAIYOE010000139.1 GCA_903927775.1 uncultured Micrococcales bacterium
AGGATGGGGCTGAAAATGCTCTGGCTCTGCGGAATCCACAGTACATGCTCCGAGTAGGCCTCGACCTGGGTGTCGCCTTCTTCTGCAATCGCAATCACCTTGGCACCGCGAGCGCGGATCTCCTGAATGTTGCTGATTACCTTTGGTTGCAGGCTGTCGGCTTCACGTGGACTAGGCACGATCACGATGACCGGCTGGCCTTCTTCGATCAGGGCAATGGGGCCGTGCTTTAGTTCACCGGCGGCAAAGCCCTCGGCGTGAATGTAAGCCAGTTCCTTGAGTTTTAAGGCGCCTTCCATGGCTACCGGGAAGCCAACGTTGCGACCCAGGAACAGCACGCTCTTGGCGTTGGCGAACTCGCGACCCAGCTCCTTGGCAGGACCGAGCTCCTCGATTACTCGGGTGACTCGGGCAGGCATCTTGAGCAGCTCCTGACCAAGGGCCTTCAACTCGGCGGCCGGCAGTGCCTGACGCATCTGGCCCAGCAGCAGAGCCAACAGGTAACCCGCGGTAATCTGGGCAGTTAGGGCCTTGGTCGATGCAACAGCAACCTCAGGACCGGCGTGCGTATAAATCACGGCGTCGCTCTCTCGTGCCAAGGTTGCGCCCTGCGTGTTACAGATTGCGAGCACCGATGCGCCCTTTTCCTTGGCATAACGGGTGGCCATGAGGGTGTCCATGGTCTCACCCGACTGGCTAATGGCAACCACCAGAGTGTTCGGGGTGATGATCGGGTCGCGGTAGCGGAACTCGTGGCTGAGCTCAACGCTCACAGGCACACGCGACCACTTCTCGATTGCGTACTTGGCAATGTCTCCGGCGTAGGCTGCGGTGCCGCAGGCAACGATGATCAGGCGGTCCAGGTTCATGACTAGACCTAGGTCTAGACCCTCCACCTCGGTCAGGCGAACTAGGCCATCGCTGTCGATTCGACCCATCAGGGTGTCTGCCACCGCCTGAGGCTGGTCGGCGATTTCCTTGGCCATAAAGCTGCTCCAGCCACCCTTGCTGGCAGCACTGGCATCCCAGTCCACGGTGAATTCCTCCGGGGTAACCGGCTGACCATCAAAGGTGCGAACCTCTACAGAATCCGCTCGCAAAATCACAATCTGGTCTTGACCAACACTGATAGCGCGCTTGGTGAACTCGACAAACGCAGCTACGTCGGAACCCAGGAAATTCTCGCCTTCGCCTAGGCCGATAACCAAAGGTGCGTTGCGGCGAGCGGCCATGACCACATCTGGCTGGTCTTCGTGAATAACCAAAATGGTGAAGGCGCCGTGCAAGCGGTTGACCACGTTAGCAAATGCGACTGGAAGGTCGCCGGTGGACTCGTACTCGCGAGCGATCAGGTGTGCGGCTACCTCGCTGTCGGTTTCGCTGGCAAAGCGTGCGCCTTGGGCCAAGAGTTCGGCCTTTAGCTCGGCAAAGTTCTCGATAATGCCGTTGTGAATCAACGAAAGTTTTTGGGTCGGTCCACCCAGGTGCGGGTGCGCATTTCCATCGGTGGGTGCGCCGTGAGTGGCCCAACGGGTGTGACCAATACCGATGTGTGATTCAGACATTGGGTGGGCCGCGATCTCGGCAACCAGGTTGTCTAGCTTGCCGGCCTTCTTGCGCGTCTCTAGGCCATTAGCACCAATTACGGACACGCCCGCCGAGTCATAACCGCGGTATTCCAGACGACGAAGACCGCCGAGAAGGACGTCCAGGGTTGCTTTGGGGCCAACGTAGCCTACGATTCCGCACATACTGTCTAATTTACGGCAGAATGGCTAGTTATGAGCCAAGCGCAGGAGCCAACCGCCACGCCTAGCCCATTCGTAGAGATCTCTCGTTCCGACTGGGCTGCATTGGCCAGCAGTACCGAACTGCCGTTGACCCAAGAAGAGATCACCCAGCTGCGTGGTCTGGGCGACTTCCTAGACATCGATGAAATCCGCGATGTTTACCTGCCGCTCAGCCGACTGCTGAATCTTTACGTGGCGGAAACCCAGCGACTGCACTCGGTTACCAGTGGGTTTTTGGGCGAGCGCGCCAAGCGCACCCCGTTTGTGATTGGTGTGGCAGGTTCGGTTGCGGTGGGCAAATCTACTGTGGCGCGTGTGCTGCGCGAGCTTTTGGCCCGCTGGGATGGCACCCCGAACGTTGCCTTGGTAACCACCGATGG
>CAIYOE010000140.1 GCA_903927775.1 uncultured Micrococcales bacterium
CACCGCTTTCAGGCGCTCCTCGAATTCACCGCGGTACTTTGCTCCAGCAACCAGAGCGGCCAAATCTAGGCTGATCAGTTGCTTGCCTTTTAGGCTCTCGGGTACGTCGCCGGCAACGATTCGCTGGGCTAGGCCTTCTACGACGGCGGTTTTACCAACACCTGGTTCGCCGATCAGAACGGGGTTGTTTTTGGTGCGTCGGCTAAGCACTTGGCTCACTCGGCGAATCTCGGCATCGCGGCCGATCACAGGGTCTAGCTTTCCGGCTTTAGCAATATCGGTCAGGTTGACGCCGTATTTTTCTAGTGCAGATTTTTGGTCTTCTTGACCTTGGTTTTGGTTGGTGCTCATTTTGCTCTCCATAGAACAACAGAGGAATTCTTAGCGGGACGCTTGCCCGTTGCCAGGCTCACGACTCCCTGATCACCAGCGGCAAAGACGCGGGCTCCGGGTCGATTCATCAGTTCATTTGCAAGCGTCGACTCTAAGTCGCGGACTCGCTTGCGGAGTTCGGCGTTTTGGTTTTCGAGTCCCAAAACGCGTCGGATGCCCTCCAGGCTCAGGCCCTCGGCACTGAGTTGGGCAATTTCTTTTAGCTGGGCGATGTTGCGCAGGGTGTAACGGCGGCTCTGGCCGCTGGTTCTGCTTGGAACAACCAGTCCCATTCGGTCGTATTGACGCAGGGTCTGCGCGTGCATTTCTGCCAGCTCTGCCGCCACGGTTATGGCAAACAACGGAGTGTCCTCGTCTACCTCGTCCATGGTTACAACAACCCTGCCTTCAATAGGATCTCTGCTCTCGGGTCTTCGTCTGGTAGCTCAGCTGCGAACTGCTTTAGAAGCTCCTCGGCCTGCGCCGAAACATGGCTTGGCACGGCCACCTCAACGCTGGCCAGTAGGTCGCCGGTCTGCTTTTCGGTGACTACGCCCTTGCCCTTCACGCGCAAAACGCGTCCGTTCGGGGTTCCCGGTGCCACCTTTAGCTTTACCGGCTCACCGCCCAAAGTTGGTACCTGGATGGTTCCGCCAAGTACCGCCTCGGCGAAAGTGATCGGAACGTTTACGCGGATGTTCAGGCCGTCGCGCACAAAAATCGGGTGTGGTTTCACTGTGACGGTAACAATCATGTCGCCGTTTGGTCCGCCATTCATCGATGGCTGTCCGCGCCCGCGCAACTTGATCTTGGAACCATCGGTTACGCCGGCCGGTACCTTAAAACTCACGTCTTCGCCGCCGTGGAAGCTCAGCTTCTTGGTGGCTCCGCGCACTCCATCGATGAAATCAATGGTGACCGAAGCGGTTAGATCGGCACCGGGAGTTGGACCCCCGAAACCGCCAAAGCCGCCAGGGAATCCGCCGGCTCCGCCGAAACCACCGCGAGCGCCTGCGCCACCGAATAGGTTGCTAAAGACGTCTTCGAATCCGCCGCCACCCGTGTTTGGTCCGGCACCGGTAAATCGGGCGCCGCCGCCCATGGCGCGAACGGCATCGTATTCCTTGCGTTGCGCAGGGTCACTAAGAACCGAATAAGCCTCTGATACTTCTTTGA
Organism: uncultured Micrococcales bacterium; assembly: GCA_903927775.1. GTDB lineage: Bacteria > Actinomycetota > Actinomycetes > Actinomycetales > Microbacteriaceae > Rhodoluna. The sequence goes on from CAIYOE010000140.1 coordinate 1,549, forward strand.
ACTTGGCCTCGGCCGCAGTGTCACCCGGGTTGGAGTCCGGGTGAAACTGACGAGCGAGTTTGCGGTAAACCTTTTTGAGCTCGGCTTCGGAAACGTCTTTAGAGACGCCAAGGATCTTGTAAAAGTCCTTATCGAACCAGTCTTGACTAGCCAAGTGTGCCTCCTCTTTCGCTTCTAGAGCTGATTACTCAGCAGGGATGAATACGGCCACCTTGGCGGCGCGAATCACGCGCTCGCCCAGCAGGTAACCGGGTTCAACTACGTCGGCAACCGTGTTCTGGGTTACCTCGGCAGACGGGGTCTGAACCAGTGCGTCGTGTAGTTCCGGGTTGAAGGCATCGCCCTTAGCGGCAAAGCTCTTTAGACCGAACTTCTCTCCTGCGGAGCGCAACTTGTTCGCCACCGCGGCAAACGGAGACCCCTCTAGGTCTCCGTGTGCCTCGGCACGCGATAGGTCGTCTAGCGCAGGCAGGAATGCACGAAGCACCTCTGCGATGGCGTTGTTGCGAGAAACATCGCGGTCGCGTTCAACACGTGCCTTGTAGTTCACGAACTCGGCCTGCAACCTCTGCAGATCGCTCAGCAGTTCTGCCTCTTTGGAGATCGGACCTAGGTCCTCTACCAAGTCTGCGAGCGCCGCATCGATCGGGTCTACTGCCTCGGCAGCCGAAGAAGAATCCGAATCCGAAGCATTGCTTGCACTCTGCTGAGGATTGATTTCTTCTTGGTTGCCGTCGCCGGCACCGTTGGTGGTGGACTCGCTCATTACTTCTTCTCGTCTTCGTCGTCTACAACCTCGGCGTCAACTACGTCCTCGCCAGCGGCTTCGCCTTCGGCTGGGGTCTCGGCTGCTGCTGCAGCGTAGATTGCCTCGCCTAGTTTCTGTGCGCTGGTGTTTAGGG
>CAIYOE010000141.1 GCA_903927775.1 uncultured Micrococcales bacterium
CCCAAACAGCACTGTTCAGGGTCGGCGAGTTAAATTCATCGGACCAAAGCAACTTGTAGTTCTTTGGCAAAGCTGGAATCTGAAGGTCTGTCGAATAGACGGTCTTGTCTTTGTAGCCGGGCTTTTTGTAGGTAATCCCAACGGAGATCAACAGACCGCGCTCAGATTCCGTGTACGAATAGGTTGGCTTGTTTGCGCCGGCGATTTCGATGCCACCGTGGTACCAGGTGTAGGTGGGAGTTGCCGTGGCAGGGACGTTGTCGGAAGGTAGCAAAACCGAGAGGTCGGTGGAGGCCGCCGAGCCGAAGACGACCGTGGGTACAGTTGGGACAGACTGAGTTCCAATCACCATTGGAACCGAAAGGCCGGCGACCCTGGTGGTCTTGCCCACGGTGCTCAACTGCTGTACTTGCAGAGCCTTGCCGATAGTGCCTGCTGGGATCTTGATTGTTGCCGAGGTTGCCTTAGCCACCTGCTTACCACCAATGAACCACTTGTAGGTTGCCTTGCCAGCAACGGCTGGGGCAATTGGCGCCACGGTGACTTTCTCGCCCGCACCCACAGCATTAGGAAGCGTTGGAGAGGCGGGCAAGCCAAAACCTCCCGCTTGGCTAGGACTGGCCAAGTTTGGCAATCCCACTAGCAGCAATGACGCCACCAATACGGCAGCAAATCTCTTCAACACTTTGACTCCTATAGATAAAAGGCCTTGGCGCAATCAACAAAACTTGCGCCAAGGCCTTTCAACGGTGTTACTACTTCTTTACGGTCACCTTGCTGGTGACAGCCTTGCCATCGACGGTTACAGTCACCGTCTTGGCGCCAGGGGTCACTGCAAAGGTGAAGGTGGCTGGGTCGTCTGCAATTGCCTTGGTAACTGGCTTTAGGCCGGTGATACCGATGGTGGCAACCTTAGACATTGCGCCGCCGACTACTACAGACATGGTGTAGCTCGACTTGCCCTTCTTGACAGTCTTCTTGTACGAAGCGGTTGCGCTAAGTACTGGTGCCTTGCCATAGAAGTGGATTTCGATCATGTCTGCGATGTCAACATCCTGGCCCTTGATCTCTGGGTATAGCTGGCTGAAGACCAGGGTGCCCGAGGTTGGAACAGGAGTGGTTGCGGTTGCAGGGGTTGCCTCGCCGGTTGCATCGGTGTTGGTCAGGTGGAAGGTGACGTAGCCGTTTGCATCGGTGTTGGCGGTCCAAAGTGCCTGGTCAGATCCCTGAGCCGCGGTTGGGTCGGTTGGGGTCTTGCCGTCGGTCACGTGGGCGGTCGAGTTGCTGTACGCCTTGTTCACGTGCAGCTTGACCGGAGTGTTGGCCAAAACCTTGCCGTTTTCGTCCTTGGCCTGGTAGGTCAGGTCGATAGTCGATCCAGCTTGAGCGTAAACCTGGTGGAATCCGATTCCCTTGGCGTACCACTTGTTCTGAACGCTGAATAGGTCTTCTAGGTCAGCGCGGTGAATCGAGTTGGTGTCGTTCAACATAGGGCTGGTTAGACGAATCGATGGGCCAGACGCTGCAGGGGCAGGAGTTCCGCCACCGTTGCTGGCTCCGGCCTTCTTGCCAGGAGTGTAGAAGTGGAACTCCGACATGGTTGCGTGGTCGGTTGCCTGACCAGTCACCTGAGGAAGGATCTGGGTGTAGAGCTCGTTCAGCAAGTCTGCAGGCACTGGGTCGTTCCAGTTTGCAGGCTGGGCTTCACCATTCGCGGCTGGGTCCAAGCTCTTTAGGTCAAAAGTAACCTTGCCATCTGCACCGGTCTTGTGAGTCACAAGGCCCTGGTTCATAGGTGGCTTGTCTACACCGGTGGTGGTTACGTTGTCAACCTGAACCACTGCGTTCGAGTTGCTGTATGGCATGCCCAGACGAAGGCTGACATCGGTGTTAGCCAATGGCTTGCCGTCGGTTCCCGTTACCAGGTAGGTCAACGATACGGTGCTTCCAACTGGAGCCCAGGCACGCTGGTAAATTAGCCCGCTGCCGAACCAGGTGTTGGCAACCCACTGGTCTGCCATCTTTTGCATAGCTGCTGGCTCGCTGGTGTTGCTTGCGTCTAGCACCGGAGTAACTAGACGGATGGTGGCTTCTGCAGGAGCTGCGTTTGCTGCAGCAGCAGACATTCCAATTAGCGAACCAGTTAGCAGCGACACCATTGCCAGCTGCGAAACTAGGCTTTTAGCTTTGAGTTTCATTTGTTCTTTACCTTTCATTGTTTTCTGAATGAAGTTACGGTCTTGCTAGCCCTTTACGGCGCCATCCATGACACCGGTCACAAGCTTGCGACCGACAAAGATGAACAGGAGCAAGAGTGGGGCGGTGGCCATGAAAGCGCCACCCATATTGAGTGCGTAGTCCAGTACGTAACTGGCCTTCAGCTGAGAAACCGCGATCTGAGCGGTGAAGTTTTGCGGGGAACTCAGCACCAGACCAGGCCACAAGAAGTCGTTCCAGGTGGCCAAGAAGCTGAACAGACCAAGCACAAAGGCGCTCTGGCGAATGATCGGAAGCACCACGCTCCAGTAAACGCGTGGCACAGACGCACCGTCGATAGACGCAGCCTCAAGCAACTCGTTTGGGACCTGGGCCTCGATAATCTGACGCATCCAGAACACACCGAATGCGGTCACTAGCGCAGGCACAATCAGAGCGGCCAGACTGTCGTACCAGCCAGCCTTGCTGATCAGCATGAACAACGGGATGATTCCGAGCTGGCTAGGAAGCATCATGGTTCCGATAACGAACAGGACCATGAACTTGCGGCCCTTGAAGTGCAACTTGGCAAAGGCGAAACCTGCAAGAGCCGAGAAGAAAACCTGAGCTACCGCAACCACGATTCCAACGAACGCGGTGTTTAGAAGTGCCTGGTTGAAAGGGACTACCGAATAGACGTCGTGCACGACCTTCATGAAGCGAGGTCCAGGAATCAGAGTTGGCGGAATCTTTGAGATTTCGTCGCTTCCGTTGGATGCCACAACGAACATCCAGTAGAACGGGAAGATGCTCAAGAAGGCCATCAATGCCAACAAAATGTAGTTGATCA
>CAIYOE010000142.1 GCA_903927775.1 uncultured Micrococcales bacterium
GAACTGCCAAAAAACGCGCAGGACTACATCGTTGCCCTTGAGGCAATGAGTGGTGCCCGCATCAGTGCAATCGGCGTCGGTCCGGCTCGCGATGCAATCATTGTTCGCCACGACATGTTGGCGCGATAGCCTAAAACCATGCGCGACACCAAGACTCTGACTCGTTTGTTCTGGTTGGTTGGCGTTGTCACGTTTGTTATCGGCCTTATGGCCCCGTTTTACATGTAGGCGGCCAAAATGTTTACGCGTAGGTATCCAGAATGACCATTCCAACTAATCGCGATCGCGTAGTCAAAACCTGGCCCCGCAGTTTGGCCATTGCGTTTGGGGTCATGCTTTTTGGCATTGCCTTCATGGTTGGACGCCTCACCGGTGGCCCCTTTAACCCACCACCTCCGCCGGAGCCGGCCTATCACGCACCGGGCAGTGGAGGTGCCTTGGATGGCCTTCCGGGTGGAATCCAAGGCGGAACGGTGAACGGACCAGGTGGCGGAGGCGCTCCCGGTATGCCCTAAAACGGCAGCTTGCTACAAAGCTAAAAAAGTCTTAGTTGCTTGAAGTTGGGCTGGCCTGTGGCATCAATGTGTCGCAGTGGGACTTTAGTGCGCTGGCTTCTGAATCAATCGTCTGGAAGCCCGTCTGAATGGCGGTGACGCTGCTGCTGTCATATTGAAGCCGAGACAATGCCAACTGCTGAAAAGCCTTTGCAACAGTGCCGTTCGGGTCGGCTTTGGGGTATCCCTTGTTAACACCGATGAAAAGGTGAGCCAAATAGTTGTCGACTGCCACTTTTGGATCCGGGGTGTGTGTAGTGGCTGTCGCCTCTTTGACCCAAGCTAGCTGGCCCTGGGCGTAGTTGTACTCGAAGGTCTTGCAGGCGGCCAGATCCTTGCTCTTTAGAACCTGAGGTTGAATCACTGCGCCGTAGAAGACGGTTCCACCAATCGCTAGGACAAAGACTGCAACAATCGCCACGATGGCGGCTGTCCAGGAGCGCTGTTTTTTGAGTGCCTCTCCGGCTTTGTGGGCAGGCTTGTTGGTGTTGGCCGAGTGTGACATGGGTTCCTCTGGTGGTTAGGTAACCCAACAAGATTACCCGCTAAACTCCGGGAACCACCCGATACGGACGAACGAGGTCGAGCTCCACGAAAGAAGCCTGCGAGTGTATTTTGAAGTGAATGTTTGAGTTCACCCGAGCCATTCCTCTGTGGGAAAGCAAGAATGCATAAAGGCTCTCGGACTCAAACTCAGGAATGTATCCAAGAACCACTCCGCCACAGGTAACCGCCACGGCATGCGTGCTGTCTGGGTTAGCGGGCTCAGTTACAAGTGCGCACTGAACTTCTAGGACATCGCCATCTTTTGAATTCGCGTATTCCAAAAGATCTTGGAAATTGGCTGAGTAAAAGCCTTCGCCAAAAATGCGCTGCGCATAGGTGTCGTCTCCCGCTAGCGCCACTGCTGAGGTAGTGGCTAAACCAACCTCGGTGGGCAGTTTGCCGTTGAAAGGTTTCGCTCCAAGTGCCTTTTGGGTATAGGTTCGGGTCTTTTTTTGGTACCAACCCAGGATGCCAAAGATGGCTCCCAAAAACCCGCCAACTAATGCCGCGATGAACCAAGGAACGCCAAAGTAGGTGCCCACGGCCAAGAACATAGCCAAGACACCTGCAAACTTTAACCAGCCGCTAGCCATTTACCATCTACGGCAAATTTACCGTTAGGACACGGACAATCCCCTGAAGACGGTCGCGAACCTGTTAGTAACCTGTTTTGATTACGGTAGGGGCTAATTCGCTGTTCTTTGCTGTCGCAAGAAGTAGCCGGCCAGGTTCGCGGTAACCACCGAAATCATGGCGACTCCTCCCATCATCAAAAGCACAGCGATGAACTTCCCCTCGGTGGTAACCGGGTATAGGTCTCCGTATCCCACCGTGAAAATTGTCTCGCAGGACCACCAAAAGGCATCGCCAAAGTTCCGGATTTTGGATCCGACCACAGAGTGTTCCGCTTCGTATACGCCAAGCGATCCAGCTAGCACCATCATTGGCAACACGATCGCGATGTAAAGGTTGACCCTAGCCTGAAGTGATTGCACCACACGGGTAAAGATTCCCACGGCGGTGATCACACGAAGTACCCTCAAGAAGCGGAAGGCAGGAACCAGCAGGGCAACGATCTCGATGACATTCGACTTTAGAAACTCGGCTCGGTTAGCGTGAAAATAGAGCCGCACTGCGAAGTCCACAATGAACACCGCCCATATCAGAACAATGCCGGCTTCGACCAGGTCCCATTCCACTTCGTTTAGCGGAGCCAAAACTTGAATCGCCCAAAGAGCTAAAAAGAAAACTGCAAAAAACGCCAGCGGCACAGCCGAGCGGGCTTCCCATCGCTGGATTGCCGATTCGCGGGCATCGATGCTGGCTTGGGTTCTAGTTTGTTTGCTCACAGCATAAGGCTAGCCCCGAGCTGTTTCTTAGATGTTTAATTGGGGTATGAGCAAGGCCATGGATGACTTCAACCCCGACGTCGATGAGGGTATCGACACCTGGGGTGCGGCCGCCATGGGTCTGGATCCTCTGCTGGCGTCTTTTACATCGCTGCCCTACGCGCCCGTTCGCCCGCACGTTCCTTTCTACCGTTTTTTGCATTACCCCGATGTATTGGATTTGCGCAGTGCAGGTTATGAGCTAGACAAGTTCATCCCAGTTTTCGACCTTCTAGACGACGCCCGCTATTCACAGGCATTGCGGGTTCACGCCATGTTGCATCTGCACCAGGACGCGCCAAACCCAATCTGGAATCCGAGGCGCGCTCGCGAACTCGAGTTCAATGTGCGGGCATCTCTGCACCGTTACGGCGCGGGCGAGGTTCCGACTCTGCTTCGACGGATGCTGGGCAGGGCTTTCCCTGAACAATCAATTAGCCACCTTTCGATTGACCTGTTGAATGTTTTCTTTTGGCGGGCGCTCGCCGAGGTGGCCA
>CAIYOE010000143.1 GCA_903927775.1 uncultured Micrococcales bacterium
ATGGCTGGGGGAGTAGACCGGCTTTACCCAAGAAGCAACCAGTCACTGTTAGAGCAGGTGGTCGCCCAAGGTTTAGTGGTTTCCGAGGTGCCACCGGGGGTGGTACCGGCCAAGTGGCGATTTCTTATGCGAAATCGTGTGATTGCGGCACTGGGACTAGGCACGGTGGTTGTCCAAGCGGGAAAAACCTCCGGGTCGCTAAACACCGCCAGACATTCGCTTGATCTTTCGCGCCCGGTTGCAGTGGTGCCTGGGCCATGGGATAGCGCGCACTCTGTTGGGTGCCATAGATTCCTTAACGAGTTCCCCGGCTTGGTCACTCTGCTCAGCCGCCCAGCGGACCTCACAGCTTTTCTGGGGTTAGGCATCGATGAGGACCCGAGTCTGCCAGGACTGGGGACTCTAGAGATCAGAGCCCTAGACACCTTTAGCAGTGCACCGATGCAGGTTTGGGAAATTCAACAATTGTCTGGACTTACCAATACCGAAGTGCAAATCGCATTAGGTTCCCTGGAGTTGAGCGGGCAGATAAGCCGAGTTGGTGCGGCATTCCGACGCATAACCTAGGCTTTTGACATGGCCAAGCTGGATGCGCATCTGATCGACAGATTCATCGCCTACTTGGCTGCCGCCAAAGGGTATTCGAACCAAACCCAACGGGCCTACCGCTCCGATCTGATCGACTTCATTCAGGTGACGGCAGCTAAAACCGACAAAGATTCAACTGAACTCACCCTCGACGACATTCGCGATTGGCTCTACGCGGTTGCCGAGGCTGGTGCGGCCAAATCGACCATCGCGCGCAAATCGGCATCCGTGAGGTCTTTCACCGCGTGGTTGGAGCGTCAGGGACTGCACGAAACCGACCTGGGTCTAAGGCTTCGCACCCCAAAGTCTTCGCGAACCCTACCCACCGTCATAAGTCGAGAGGCGCTCGCCGAAATCTTTGAAACTCTGGCAACCGGAGCCAAAACCGGCGAGCCGCACCGCATCCAGGACCAACTAATAATCGAGTTGCTTTACGCCACCGGTATGCGAGTCAGCGAGTTGGCCGGCCTTGGCTTAGGTGATATCGATTACTCCCGCAGGCTATTACGAGTGACCGGAAAAGGAAACAAGCAGCGCATGGTTCCTTACGGGCAACCCGCAGCAGACGCCATGGAAGCCTGGATCAGGTTTGGGCGGCCAAGGTTTCAGACCGACGATAGCGACGACTCACTGCTGCTTTCGGCCAAAGGCAAGCCTCTAAATGTGCGGGTCATTTACTCGGTGGTTGCAAACCTACTAGCCACTACACCGATGGGTGCCGCCGGGCCGCACGCTCTTCGTCATACCGCCGCCACTCACTTGCTAGACGGAGGAGCTGACCTGCGTGCGGTACAGGAGCTATTGGGCCACGCCAGTTTGGGCACAACACAGATCTACACTCACGTGAGCGTGGAACGTTTGAAGCAGGGATACCAGGGAGCTCACCCCAGGGCCTAACTCGCCAAGACCCCTCCTCTACTTAGTAACTGCCACGAGGCCAGTTCACTTTGAAGCGACCCTGGCTCATTTTGAGACAACGCTTGGCGCCAGACCGCCAATCAGCGCCAACGGAGACAGGTATTGCCCGTTATGCCGCAGCGAAAAATGCAGGCAAAGCCAAGGGTGGCAGTGCGAGCGGTACAGCAGGTCGGGGCAAATCCAACCTATTGGTTGGCCCATCAAAACCTTGGAGCCCTCCGGTAAAAACGAGCAGGCTGGTTCGAATGCGGTTTTGAAACCAGCCGAGTGCTGAACTGCCAAAACGGGCTTGTTGGCCACCGTGCCCTTGAAGGCAATGACCCCGTCGCTGGGGGACACCAACGCTTGTCCGGGAGTCACAGAGTAATCCACACCTCGATGGCCAGCCGAATAATCCGAGTTCGGCGCAAGATAACTCCGTACCAGCATCGCCGGTGCCTGGATGGGGAGAACCCAGGAACTCTTGGCCTGAGCAACTGTGGGGTGTTGGCTAATCCACACAATGGAAAAGAGGAGGACTAGAAATGGTAGAAACCTTGGAGTTCGAAGTAATGGCGTCATAGTGCAAGGGTCGGACATCCATGCGCCTTTTCCCCAAGCACTAACCGAAACAGTGGAAAACTGGTAGGCTTTCAACAGCGGTGTGGCCGCAGAAAACCAACTTTAACTGGCCTTCTATAGTCATGCCGACTTCGCGCGTTGAGAAACGTGGGTTTGCTCAGTCCAAATGAATGTTTGGTAAAACCCGTGCAACGCCAGGTGTGCCGGGCAAATCCGCCCGATACAGTCAACTGAGTGGCGCACGTTTGCGCCAAGAAGGAGTTCGACTCATGGCAGTCGTAACTATCCGCCAGCTGCTAGACAGTGGCGTTCACTTTGGTCACCAGACCCGTCGTTGGAACCCAAAGATGCGTCGTTTCATCTTGACCGACCGCTCGGGCATCTACATCATCGACCTACAGAAGTCGCTTACCTATATTGACCAGGCATACGAGTTCGTCAAGGACACCGTTGCACAGGGCGGAAGCGTTCTTTTCGTTGGAACCAAGAAGCAGGCTCAGGGAGCAATCGCCGAGCAGGCTCTTCGCGTTGGACAGCCGTACATCAACCAGCGCTGGTTGGGTGGACTTTTGACAAACTTCAACACCGTTCAGAAGCGTCTTGCACGTCTGAAGGAACTTGAGGTAATGGACTTCGCTGACGCCAGCAAGTCGGGCCTTACCAAGAAGGAACTGTTGATCCTTCGCCGCGAGAAGGACAAGCTAGAGAAGACTCTTGGTGGTATCCGCAACATCTCGAAGACCCCATCGGTCATCTGGGTAGTTGACACCAACAAGGAGCACCTAGCAATTACCGAGGCCAAGAAGCTGGGCATCCCTGTTATCGGTATCCTCGACACCAACTGTGACCCAGATGAGGTCACCATTGGTATTCCTGGAAACGACGACGCAATCCGCTCTGTTGGTCTACTGACCCGCGTCATCGCAGATGCAGTTGCAGAGGGTCTAATCGCCCGCCACGCAAAACCAGAAGCGGCTGCCGAGCCACTAGCCGAGTGGGAGCGCGAGCTTCTTGAGCAGTCGCAGGCAGCAACCCCGGCAGCAGTTGAGGCTCCAGTAGTCGATGCCGCAGCAGAGACCCCAGCAGCAGAAGCCGCTACCCCAACTGCAGAAGCTGTTGCAGAGGTAGTTGAAGAGAAGGAAGCTAAGTAAAAATGGCAAACTACACCGCCGCAGATGTAAAGGCGCTTCGCGACAAGTCGGGCGCCGGCATGATGGATTGCAAGAACGCGCTAGACGAAGCCGATGGCAACGTTGAAAAGGCTATCGAAGTTCTTCGCCTCAAGGGCCTAAAGGGTGTTACCAAGCGTGAAGGGCGTTCAACCAGCAATGGTCTAATCGTCGCTCGCGTGAACGGTGGCACCGGCTACCTAGTCGAGCTCGCTTGCGAGACCGACTTCGTTGCTAAGGCAGACAAGTTCGTAGCTCTAGCCGACAGCATTGCAGACGCAATCGTCGCTGCAGGTGCAGAGACCCTAGACGCTGCTCTTGCAGCTCCTCTGAACGGCTCGACCGTTTCTGCAGTCATCAACGACGAAGCAGCAATCATCGGCGAGAAGGTTGAACTTCGCCGTGTTGCAGTCGTCAAGGATGCAGCAGTTGATGCTTACCTACACCGCACCAGCAAGGACCTACCTCCACAGGTTGGCGTTCTTGTTGCTTACTCGGGTGCAGATGCAGATACCGCTCACGACGTAGCAGTTCACATCGCTGCCTTCAGCCCATCGGTGCTAAAGCGCGAAGACGTACCTGCTGAAACCGTAGAGACCGAGCGTCGCATCGTTGCAGAGACCGCACGCAACGAAGGCAAGCCTGAGGCTGCCCTAGAGAAGATCGTTGAAGGCCGTGTAAACGGATTCTTCAAGGAGAACGTGCTTCTAGAGCAGGACTTTGCCAAGGACAACAAGCTTTCGGTTCAGAAGGTTCTGGACAACGCTGGCCTAACCGTTTCGGCATTCGTTCGTTTCCGCGTTGGAGCCTAGTTCTAAGCTCTGGGCCTAAAAACCTAGAAAGCCCCGGCCCGATTGGGCCGGGGCTTTCTGCTTGCACGCCTAGGATAGGTGTTGGGAAATCGCACCGTTAGAGGAGTAAACGCATGGGTGAGAAGCGCAGGGTTCTGCTAAAGCTTTCGGGCGAGGCATTCGGCGGCGGAACCCTTGGTGTTAACCCCGACATTGTTGCTCAAGTGGCTGCGGCTATCGCAGAGGGCACAAAATACGCCGAAGTGGCCATTGTCGTTGGTGGCGGCAACTTCTTTAGGGGAGCAGAACTCAGCCAGCGCGGCATGGAGCGCAGCAGAGCGGATTACATGGGCATGTTGGGCACCGTTATGAACGCCCTAGCCCTACAAGACTTTCTGGAGCAGGCGGGGGTCGACGTTCGCGTTCAATCCGCGATCAGCATGAGTCAGGTGGCAGAGCCTTATCTTCCGCTTCGAGCAATCCGGCACATGGAGAAGGGTCGCGTAGTGGTTTTTGGCGCCGGTGCCGGTCTCCCATACTTCTCCACCGACACTGTAGCTGCCCAGCGTGCCCTCGAGATACACGCCGATGAGGTCTTGGTTGCCAAAAATGGCGTAGACGGTGTTTACACCGCCGATCCAAAGAAGGACGCCACCGCAACCAAACTGGACACGATCACCTATCAGGACGCTCTCGTGAACGGGCTCAAAGTGGTAGACGCCACCGCGTTTAGCCTCTGCATGGACAACAAGATGCCGATGCGCGTGTTTGGAATGGAAGGCGACAACATTACCGAAGCAATCAAGGGAGCCAAGATTGGCACCCTGGTGACCGCATAGCGTCTCAAACCAAAAAGCCAAGCGCCAAACCAGAGACTTAGCAGCGAATCAAAACCAAAGACTTACCAAAACAGGAGAAACCATGATCAGCGAGATTATTAGCACCGCCACAGAAAAGATGGGCAAGGCTGTAGAGGCCACCAAAGACGACTTCGCTACCGTTCGCACCGGTCGCGCCAACCCACAGATGTTCCAGAAGATCATGGTGGACTATTACGGCACGCCAACTCCGCTTTCTCAGCTCGCAGCCCTTCAGAACCCGGAGGCTCGCACCATTGTGGTGACCCCATATGACAAGAGCGCACTCGGTGCGATCGAAAAAGCAATCCGCGATGTACCGAACCTTGGCGCCAACCCAACAAACGACGGCAGCCTAGTTCGCGTTACCCTGCCAGACTTGACCGAAGAGCGTCGCAAAGAGTACGTCAAACTTGTTCGCACCAAGGCCGAGGACCACCGCGTGGCCGTTCGCAACATTCGTCGCAAGGCTAAGGACGAACTAGACGCGCTCAAGAAGGACGGCCTGGCCGGTGAGGACGACCTAACTCGTGCCGAAAAAGAACTCGACGGCATAACCAAGAACCACGTAGACTCGATCGACGACGCCTTGAAGACCAAAGAAGCCGAACTGCTTCAGGTATAGCTAATGACCGACCAAGCCGCTTCACCTAAACCAGCAGGGCGCTCGCTCAAGGCGTCTGTTTTGGTCGGCTTAGTGCTCGGCGGGGTTTTCCTGGCCAGCATCTTGATTTACGACCCTATTTTTATGGTGTTGGCTGCGGTAGCGGCAGGTGCGGGCGCTTGGGAACTGTCCACGGCTCTCCGGACACAGGGATGGCATGTGCCTCGCATCCCTGCGGTAATTGGTTCCGTTTTGATTATGCCTGTGACGTTTTTCTTCGGTCCTCAGGCGCAATGGCTTTGTGCCTTGGCTACGGTTGCGAGTTTGATTCTGTGGCGAATCTGCCAGGTGCTTTTTGACCCACATGCTCGTAGCCGTCACTGGACTCAAACCCTTCAGGATTTTGCCGCTGCCGCTTTCCTTGTCATTTATCTCCCTCTCATGACCAGTTTCTCGGTTCTAATCCTGCGCGGTCACAACGGGGGACTGTGGGTTGTCACCTACGTGGCAACAGTTGCCATGGTAGACACCTTTGGATACCTGGTTGGTCGCCGGCTTGGCAAACACAAAATTGCGCCGGGAGTGAGCCCAAAGAAGAGCCTCGAGGGTCTTATAGGTTCAATTTTTGGAGGCACTGCTGCGGCGATGCTTGGCTGTTTAGCCCTAGGTAAGCCGCTGTGGTTTGCCGCGGTTTTTGCAGGTGCAATGATTCTGGCGGCGGTGTTCGGAGACCTGGCCGAGTCTCTAATCAAGCGTGACCTAGGAGTCAAGGACATGAGTTCTTGGCTACCAGGCCATGGTGGTGTCATGGACCGAATGGATTCAATACTTCCGGCAACTCTGCTTGCATATTTGCTGATTTCGCTGCCGATTTAGTTAGCATTAGGACTTCGATGAGCAACAATTTTCCAACCGTAAGTGCAAAAGAGATGGGTTACGATCCCGGACAGGTAGATGCGGTAATCAATCAGGCGAGGGTTCAATTTGCCGAACCGTCTAGCAACATCATCGATGCCAAAAAGCTGCGCACCGTGCAGTTCGCGTTAGTTGCAGGGGGATACCAGGTTGAGGCGGTAGACGCCGGCCTGGATCGTTTGGACGATGCGTTCGCACAGCGTGAGCGAGACCGATTGGCAACCAACTTTGGCGCGACTGAGGCTTTCGATGAGATAGACAAGATTCGCAAACTTATCAAGGGTCGGGTTCGTCGGCCAAATGGAAAGAAGTTGGCAAGAACCGGTTTCTTTACCAAGGGTTATTCTGTCAAGCAGGTAGATGCGTTTCTGAACACGGTGGGGCTTCGACTGTCTGGAAAGACCGAACTCACCATCGCTGATTTGCGCAACGTAACGTTCAAGCCCAAGTGGGGTGGCTATGTTGAGAACCAAGTTGATGCCCTTATCGACAAAACGGTGGAGTACCTTCAGCTTTCTTCTGGCAGGTAGCACCACTTTAGCTCTGCTGCTAGGTTCACCAGGTGGGCAAACAGCGTGGGCGTCGCCAAGCGTGAGCGCTAGTAGCGCCTTGGGCCAACTGGTGGTGAAAGGCCGCGCACCAAAAACGGGTTATCTCAGAAGCCTCTTCAGCGATGGCTGGGGGCGTTTCAACGGGTGCGACACCAGAAACATAATCTTGAATCGTGACCTAACCCACATTACTTATAAGGATGGTTGCTTGGTTGCAACCGGGGTGCTGCATGATCCTTACACGGGCAAGGTAATCAATTTCGTTCGCGGGGTTGGCACTAGTACCGCAGTTCAGATCGACCACGTGGTGGCTCTGAGCGACGCGTGGCAAAAGGGTGCCCAGAAAATACCCTCGGCTAGTCGTTATGCGCTTTACAACGACCCTTTGAATCTTTTGGCCGTCGATGGTCCTACCAATGAATCAAAAGGAGACTCCGATGCGGCCTCGTGGCTGCCACCGAACAAGTCATTCCGTTGCTCTTACGTCGCCCGTCAGATTGCGGTAAAACGCAAGTACGGTCTTTGGGTGACCTTGGCCGAGAAGACTGCCATCGCAGCTGTTTTGACCGGTTGCCCAAAACAGGCTCTTCCACAGGGCTAGTTCAGGCTATTTGGCTTAAAATTGGCTGAGGGCGTCCGTGTTGTTATCGGACAGAAGTTTGACACTAAGCGCAATTGAGATCGAGGTGAGTCGTGGGTAGACATGAGGCATACCGCCCTACCCTCGGCAAAAGGATTGGCACTCGATTTCGAGAATGGCTTAGAGAACGCAATATTTACCTCCCTCGCCTTCCTAGAATCAAGCGAGGTGCCTTTCAGCCGCTCTTCAGCTTCTTTTTCACAGTTGGCTTGTTGGCGGTTACCGTGGTTGACCCCTACGGGGGAACGCTTACCTCTGCATCGGCGATGGATTACAGTGGCAACGTTTTAGGCCCGCAACAGCGCTTCGATGAGATTGCAGACGCAACCGTCAGTTTTGCCAGGGGCGGCTTCAACATCATTGCAGGAAGTTCATTCCAAAAAATTTATGTCGCAGATGCAGGCGTGCCCGACCCGGGATCAGCCAAGGCATTTGCCTACGGTTTGGCAGGCCAGTTGGGTTGGGGGCAAGATCAGTATTCGTGCCTAGTAAAACTATGGACACGCGAATCTCAATGGAACGCTCTGGCTAAAAACCCCGACTCCGGTGCCTACGGTATCCCACAAGCGCTACCCGGAACCAAGATGGCTAGCGAAGGACTCGACTGGGCAAGCAATCCTGAAACCCAGATTAGATGGGGCGTTAAATACATCCTTGGTCGCTATAAGACTCCATGCACTGCGCTGGTCCACTCCAACAACCTGGGGTGGTACTAGTGCCACGCAACAACCGACCAAAAAAACAGAAAAAGCAAGAGCCGGAGCCAGAGTTGAAACTTGACCTGATCCGAATCGGTTCACGCCGAACCGAGTTCAAACGCGGAGTTGAGTACACGGTGCAACCCACCAACGGCATGAATGCAGAAGACGGGAAGACCTGGGTCTGCCCGCATTGCAGTCAGACTATTCGACCCGGAGTTTCTCACCTCACGGCGTGGGACGCAATTCGCGGCATAGATACCAGACGTCATTTTCACACCCGCTGCTGGGCTGCATTCATGGGTGCTTTGCTGTGAGCCTCGAGCGAATCTCTTCAAACACTGTTTTGCCATCGATGCGTTCTGAGTTCACGTTAAAGACAGCCGACGGACAGACATTAGTGGCCGAGTTGGCATTGCCTGCCCATAGCGAACCGGTTGCGACTTTGATTTGCCTGCACCCACTGCCAACCCACGGCGGATTCATGGATTCGCATGTTTTGCGCAAAGCCGCAAATCGGTTGCCTTATCTGGCTAACATCGCCGTGCTTCGTTTCAATACTCGCGGCACGGAGTCCCCGCAGGGTAAAAGTTCGGGCGATTTCGATGAAGGTCACCTTGAGCGGCTTGATCTTGAGGCAGCAGTTGACTTTGCCGTAGGCAAGAAAATGCCAAACCGATGGCTGCTGGGTTGGTCTTTTGGCACCGAACTCGCATTGAAATACGGTTGGAACCAGGACGTAACCGGCGCTATTTTACTTTCGCCTCCGCTTCATCGAACCAGCCAAGCAGAACTCGAACGGTGGAATCATGTGGACAAGCGAGTTGTGGCATTGATTCCGGAGTTCGACAGTTACCTAACTCCGCAGCAGGCTGCTCCGGCCTTTGCGATTATGAGCAAGTACGAGCAGATCGATGTAGCCGATGCCAAGCATCTTTGGGTGGGGGAGCCATACGTTCACCGCGTTTTGGACGAGGTAGTTCGGCTAGTTTCGCCAAATGCCTATCCGCTTCCTACTCAGATCGATTCTCACATCGTGGTGAGGGACTGAACCGTTAGCTAGTGCTCGTTTTGGCGTGGAATCCAAACCTGGCGAAGTAGCAAAATCACCGATGCCGCTACCGGGATTGCCACCAGGGCTCCAAGCACACCCAGCAATGCTCCACCCGCAAGAGCTGCCACCACAACCACGGCTCCGGGTACGGAAACCGCCTGCTTCATGATTCTTGGGCTGACCAAATACGCCTCTACCTGCATGTAGATCAGGTAGTAGATCAAAACGATAAGCGCAAGCTGTGGACTCTGACTTAGCGACACCAGAGTCACCACTGCGGCAGCACTGAGGCTGCCCACGAGTGGAATCAGCGCAAGAACAAACACGATAGCGGCCAGAATCCCCGAGAAAGGCACACCCACTATCAACATGAAAATGAACCCCAAAGTCGCGTTGATCCCGGCAACCGCCACCTGGCCAATTACATACCGGCCAACCGCATCGGAAATCTGCTCACTGAGGTCGATGAACTTTTCGCGCCTCGATGCAGGAACTATGGCGTAAATAAATCTTTTGAAACTCTTTAGCGAGGCCATGAAATAAAGGCTGAGTATGGTGATGATGATCGCTGCCGAGAAACCGCTGACAATCGAGATTCCTACCTGAACAACACCACCGAGCAAAGAAGGCCAATTCTTGGAATTGGAAACCAAAGTTCCAGCATTTGCCAAGGAGTGAGATATGGAGCCACCTAGTCGGTTATCGAGGCTTGCCACAAAGGGAATTTTTGTGAAGCCATCGATGATGTTGGGTGCGCTTTGGACGAACTTTGCGCCCTGGGTGATAAGTGAAGGTGCGAACGCAACCAAAACCGTGATCAGGCCACCCAAAATTACGAAGACAACTATCGCGATGGCAAACGGGCGCTTGACCTTTTTTCGTTCTAGCCAAGAAACGATTGGGTCTAGACCGAGGGCGATGAAAATGGCAGCGAATACATAGGTCAGAACACTGGCGATCGTGACGACCATGTTGCCAATCAAGATGGCTGTAAGAACTCCCAAACCACCCATTAACCCAAGTTGAAAGGCGTTACTCACCTTGAACGGAGTGGCTGACATTTGGTCCCCTAAGACTTAGCGCTAGTCCTTGGCAGTTGCTTATCGGACTTATATGCCGAATCTACTAGAGCCTTAAGGTTCTTTAGGTAAACCGACACCGAATCGCGCTCAGTTTCCACGATTCGCAGTTGCTCCTCTGCTGCTCGCACCCTGGTGGCAGCCTTGAGCGCCGCATCGCTGATGGTGTTTCTTGCCTCGGCTTCTGCGGCGGCAACAGTTGCCTCCGCCTTTGCCTTTGCGTTGTCGGTAATAGTTTTAGTAACGGAGCGTGCAGCGGCCTCTAGTGTTTCGGCCTCTAGGCGGGCCGCGTTGGCGCGAGTCAAAGCTAGTGCCAACTGGCTGTTTGCATCATCTAGGTACCGCTGAGTTGTGGCAACCGCTTCCTGATGCTTGCGCAGGTATTCAGCTTCAGCCTCGGCTCGTCGTGCGGTGAGCTCGAGTTCTAGGTCGATTCGAGCCTGATCTGATACCAGTGCCTCCGCGGTCAGAATGTCTAGTTCTCTACCAATGTCGCGTTGAGTCAGTAGCTTGCGTTCTGCTAGATCGCGAGCTACACGGGTCTTCAGGCTCTCAACCTCGCGCTTTGCTCCCGCGCGGAGTTTGGCCACTTCGGTAGCTGTCGCCCCTCGGATAGCTCCGGCTTCGCGAACTGCGTCGGCGGTGATTCTGGATGCGTTATCTCGAGCCTCAGAGATTAAATTGTCGGCCTCGACTCTGGCTTGGCCAATGATTCGTTCGGAACGGCGCTGAGCCTCTGAGATCATGGCGTCGTAATAGCCCTTTGCCTCGCCGTGCAGCTCTTGAATCTGAAGTTCCGTCGCGTGCAGGAGCCTTTCGCTTTCGCCTTGCGCCTCTGAAATCAGGCGCGTGGCCATTTCCTCCGAGGTGCTAAGGATAAGAGCGGCCTTGCCACCGACGCCCGCATAGGACGGCTCTCCAGCCTCTTTTAGGGCGACCAGAGTCTCCTGGAGTTTCGCGTTAGTTTCTCGCAGTTCGGCCGCTAGTTGCGCGTTCTGATTTGAAAGTGCGAGGATTTCCCGACGCGCATCGCGAAATGAATCGTCGACCGCACCCCTGTCGTAGCCTCGAAGCGCTACCGGGAAATCACCGTCTGGGTTCAACAAAGAGGCGCTCCTGAGGGGTTGGGTAGAATATCTACGGGTCCTAAGACCTACACAAGTTTACCCCGAATGGATTTCTGATGCGTTTTTTGACTGCCGCAGTTCTGTTCGTCGTCTCCGTGCTTTTGATTTTGGCTGGCGTTGCGTACCGGACTATTTGGCTCCCTCCTACGCATTACACCGAGATAATTTCGATCGATACCAAAAATCCACTGGTAACCGTTTCTCACAGTGTCATCAGTAAATACGCGGGAAACCCTGTAGTGGTGGCTTCCGGCCCAGCTAAGGTCCAGGTGGCCGTTGGACGACAGTCCGATGTCGCCGCTTGGGTGGGAGATACCAGCCACACGCTGGTAAACAGCAACGGTGACAGGCCTCGGGTAGTCCAAACCCCAGGGGTTGGTGTGTTTGCAAATCCAGCCGGATCGGATTTGTGGAGAGAAGAAACGGCCGG
>CAIYOE010000144.1 GCA_903927775.1 uncultured Micrococcales bacterium
ACCGTGTTTTTCGGTCACGGCTTGAACTCTGCCATTGTTCATCTGGTGCCCGAGGTCACTCAGGTGAATGTTGTGAGTCGCGAAACTTCGCTTTGGTTTGACCTCATCCAGAAAATCAATCACATCGCCGATTTTTAGCCAGGGCGCGCTAGTCGGGCATGCCAGCAGAGCAACTGGGCGGTCCGGCTTGGTGTAACTGTCTCCGGGGTAGTACAGCGAGTCGTTCACCATAACACCCACGTTTTGAATCAGGGGAATACTGCGATGAATCTCCTGGTGCAGATCGCCAAAGAATTCCAGCGTGAAACCCTCGATTTTGTGCCAGTCGCCGTGGTGGACCACCGTGGTGTTAAAACGCTCGCCGCCTTCGACTTTGGCTAAACGATCGCACACGTCATCGGTGCCATAGATGCGAAGCTCCGGGTTTGTTGCCAGCAGGCGATCCAGCTGAGCCTCAAAACAGTGGTCGTCATGCATATGTGTGATGACCACGGCACAGACGCCGGCAAACCCTGTCATTTCCTCGGTGTAAACGCCTGGGTCGATGATGAGTCGAGTATCTCCATCGATGATTTCCAGGCAGGCGTGACCGTGTTTAACTAAGCGCATGGTCTTACCCTAGTGTTGGAACGCGAACTAGGGAGCGCTCAATGGAACACGAAACTCACCATATGCACGAGGGTCATGGCATGACTGGCCTTCAAGAGCAGTCTGCTCACCTTAGCCAAAACCACAATCCAAGGACCTTTCGTGGTCAATTTTGGTTTTCGCTGATTCTGACCATTCCGACCATGCTCTATTCGTCTGGGTTTCAAGATCTGCTTCACTTTGCCATGCCGGAGTTCCCCTTTAGCGGGTACCTGCCGGCGGTTTTAGGTCTTGTTTTGCTATCGACCGGCGGTTGGGTTTTCATCAGGTCCGGACTTGCTGAACTGCGTTCGCGCAAGCCGGGGATGATGGCGCTAATCAGTTTGGCCTTGACAGTTGCCTTTGGCTACAGCGCCTTTATAACTATCGGTCAGTTACTTAACCTCGGATTTGCCGGCATGGACTTCTGGTGGGAGGCCGCGGCCCTCGTCAGCATCATGTTGCTCGGCCACTGGATCGAAATGTCCGCGATCATGAAGGCCCAGCATTCCGTGGACGAGCTGGCCTATCTGATCCCCGACAATGCTGAGTTGATTGAAGGCGGCGCGGCTCGTATTGTTCCGGTTTCATCCCTCAAAGTCGGCGACTTAGTCTTGGTGCGGCCGGGCAGCCATTTCCCGGCAGACGGAATTGTTGAGGCGGGTCGTTCCAAGGCAAATCAGGCGATGCTCACGGGTGAATCCGACGTGGTCGCCAAGGAGCCTGGAAGTCAGGTTTTTGGAGGCACACTAAATGCGATTGCGCCTAGGGGGCCAATTGCGGCGCTCCTAGACGACGACAGTCACGATGGCCACGATTTGGCAGTCCTTGGCGCCTTAGAGGTCAGGCTCACCGGAGTTGGTGATCAGACTGTGATCGGCAATATTTTCTATTTGGTCGAGCAAGCGCGAGCAAGTAAGAGCAAAGCCCAGAGCTTGGCAGATCGCGCAGCCGGTTGGTTGTTTTACGCGGCGTTGGCTGCTGCCGCCTCAACCGCAATATTCTGGACCCTGTTGGGTCACGCCAGCCCTAACTTTATTTTGGAACGTGTCGTTACGGTTCTGGTTATCGCCTGCCCACATGCACTTGGTTTGGCAATCCCCCTAGTTAGCGCGATAACAACTGAACAGGCAGCTCGAAGCGGCTTGTTGATTCGCAACCGCGTTGCATTCGAGTCGTTACGCAAGATCGACATCCTCCTTTTCGACAAGACAGGAACTCTGACCACAGGGGAGCGCGGTTTTGTTTCTGCACACATCACACGGAAAGGTGGCCTCGAAGACATCGATGAATTGTTATCCGTCGCTGCTGGACTAGAAGTTGGCTCAGAGCATTCCTTAGCGACCGCGATCGTGGCCGAGGCTACAAAGCGAGGTATCGAGCCGGTCGAGGTAAAGGATGTGATGACCAACCCAGGTATCGGAGTAAACGGTCGCGTTGGTGAATTCCGCGTATTTGCGGGTGGCCCGGCGCTCCTAACGAATCAGAAAATTGACATCGATGTTCAAGACCTCGTGGTGGCCGATGCCGCAAACACCGCTGGCTACACTGTGGTTTACGTTGTGCGCGACACCCTTTTGCTGGGTTTCGTGGCAATCGGCGATGTCCTGCGCCCGACCAGCGAGCAAGCGGTATCTCAGCTTCGATCCATGGGCAAAAAAGTAGCGATTCTCAGTGGCGATGCCCACGGTGTGGTCAACGCAGTTGCCAAGGAGCTTGGAATCAACGATGTCTACGCCGAGGTGCTTCCGCATCAAAAAGCCGAGGTGGTTAGCAACCTGCAGGCAAAGGGAAAAACCATAGCCATGATTGGCGACGGCATAAACGATGCGCCAGCTTTATCGCAAGCCGACGTTGGAATAGCCATTGGAACCGGCACCGCGGTTGCGGTCGAAAGCGCTGACATAGTCTTGGTCAGCGATGACCCGGTCTCGGTGGCCAAGGCGGTTTCGCTTGCAAAGCGCAGTTACGCCAAGATGGTCCAAAACCTTTGGTGGGGTGCCGGATACAACTTGCTTGCTATTCCGCTAGCAGCCGGTGTGCTCAATTCGTTAGGTTTCGTTCTCTCGCCGGCAATTGGGGCAGTGCTAATGTCGCTATCGACCATCATCGTTGCCGCTAATGCTCAGTTGCTTAGGCGCCAGCGCTAACGAGTTAGCTAAAGGAGCCAGAGTTGAAATCGATTGGCGTGTTGATCAATCCAACTGCTGGAAAAGGCAAGGGCGCGGCAGCAGGGCAAAGAGTCTTGGATGCCATGGATCAGAGTGGCCACCCCTACCGAAATCTCACCGGGGGCTCACT
>CAIYOE010000145.1 GCA_903927775.1 uncultured Micrococcales bacterium
GCGTTGTTTCCACCGTTGAACTTGACTACGTAGTCGATGTGTTCGGCCAGAAGATCGGTTGCTTTACCCTTGCCTTCGTCGCCCCACTGGGCACCGATGATAACTACTGCAGGCATGCTTGTTCCCCTTTTGCATTGCGGGATGTGGGCTTATAGGCCCTAGAAAGATTGCGAGATGTCGCAACCTTTTAAGTTTAGTGGCGTGGGTGATTTAGGTCCACAAGTAACAGTTTTATAAATCTCCCCTTTAACTCCTGGCGCCCATGGTATACATGTCAAGGGGAACGGGGGATTTGTAATGGACACTTCAGCGGTCATTAAAGAAATTGGCTTTTGGTTTTGGCTTGGAGTTCTTGGCCTACTAGTGATTGAGTTCACACTCCTTCACATCGTGGCAAAAGCCGCCCGAATGAAAAATAGAAGCTATTTGGCCTTCTACTGGCTTTCATTCGTTTTTCGTTCGGGCATTATTTGGCTAATCGTAGCCAGCTTGCCTTTCAATCATTACGACCCCAGAGCACCCTTCACAGACAAAAACCCTGACGAACCAATCGCTGAAAGGTACGTAAACGAGTGGTCTCTAAAGCCCTTAGTAACCACAGCAAACCGAGTGCTAATCGGTTTAGGCTTGGCGTCTGTTGCCATTGCCCTAATTGGAGGGTTGTCGAGCCTAAACGCTGCCTCGAACACCGCCTCAAACTTCAGCTCAAGTGACTTTTCATCGAACCAAAGCGACACTGGCTCCAATATTTCCTCAACTACTTCTGGTTGCAAGGTGGACCTAACGTCAAAACAGATTTTGGCTGGATACACAGATGGCGGCTCCTGCCTGGCCTGGCGGTGGACCACAAATAGTGAGGATGATAAGTTGTCCTGCAGCCAGTTTGCGTGTGCTCACGCCTATTTATTCGCAATGGACGACTGCGCGATTCCAATTCTTTCAGCTACTTTTTCCGACTCATCCGGAAACACCGTTGCAAGTGATTCCGTATCTGGAACAAGAATGTCGACCGGAGAGAAGCAACTTATAGAAGTTGGCACAGCTCAAACCGATTCATGGCAAACGGCAAGCATTTCTAATGCCTATTGCTCCGGTACTGACTAACTAGAAAACGTGCTGCATAACCCAGCTGTGCATGGCAATCGCCGCAGCCGCGCTGGCGTTGATTGAGCGCGTAGAGCCAAACTGGGTGATCTCAAGAACGACCTCGGCGGCATCGATGGCAGGCTCAGACAAACCCGGCCCCTCCTGGCCAAACAACAGCACGCAGCTCTCGGGCAGCTCATATTCTTCGATCTTGGAACAACCAGGAACGTTGTCAATTGCAATGATCGGCAGCGGCTTACCATTGGCCAAGGCTCCTCCATCGGGGCCTGTTGACTTAGTCCACGTCAGGAAATCTTCCACCGTCGGGTGGTGGCGAATATGCTGATAGCGGTCAGTCACCATTGCACCGCGACGATTCCAACGCTTGTGCCCAATGATGTGAACTTCGGCAGCTAGAAAGGCATTCGCAGTGCGCACAATCGAGCCAATGTTCAAGTCGTGCTGCCAGTTCTCGATTGCCACGTGAAACTTGTGGCGGCGAACATCCAAGTCGGCGACAATCGCATCCATGCGCCAGTAACGGTACTTGTCTAAAACGTTTCGGGTATCGCCCGCGGTCAAAAGCTCGGGGTCGTAAATCGGGTCCAGAACGCCATCGGCATCCAGCGGCCACTCACCCTGCCAAGGCCCGACACCCCAGGTGGTTTGTTCTGGACTGGGATTGTCTGCGGTGGTCATTGGTTAAGACTAACGCTTGGGGCTACAAGGCAATCTTTGACGGCTCGGGAGTAGGCTTGGACCATGGCAGACAGAAGCAAAATCACCGCTTGGCTTACAGACATGGATGGCGTTCTCGTGCACGAAGGGCACGCCATTCCCGGCGCGGCAGAACTAATCAAGCAGTGGCAAGACACCAACACTCCATTCTTGGTGCTTACCAATAACAGCATCTACACCCCGCGCGATCTTGCGGCGAGGCTGCAATCCGGAGGGCTAGATGTTCCCGAGGATCGAATTTGGACTTCGGCCCTCGCCACGGCTGCGTTCCTCAAAAGCCAGAAGCCTAATGGTTCGGCATATGTGATCGGCGAAGCCGGCATGACAACCGCCATGCATGAAATTGGTTATGTGATGACAGACCACAACCCAGATTATGTCGTGCTTGGGGAGACTCGAAACTTTAGCTTCGAAAATCTGACCAAGGCAATTCGCCTCATCCTGGCTGGTGCTCGATTCATTGCAACAAACCCCGACGCCACAGGTCCATCAGCAGACGGCGTGCTTCCAGCCACCGGTTCTGTCGCGGCATTAATCACCAAGGCCACGGGCCGGGAGCCGTACATTGTTGGAAAGCCAAACCCAATGATGTTCCGCAGTGCAATGAACAAGATTCAGGCCCACAGCGAGAGCACGGGGATGATCGGTGACCGCATGGACACCGATGTGGTTGCTGGAATCGAAGCCGGATTGCACACCGTGCTGGTACTTACCGGCATTAGCGATCAGACTGAAATCGAAAAATACCCATTTCGACCTAGCGAAATCCTAAATTCCGTCGCAGACCTAGTGCGCTAATACGCTGTTACAGCGAATCCCAGCCACAAGGTCGCGCTACGGAGTTGGAGTTGGGGTGGGATTTGCCGAGGCCTGAGCCGCTGCCTTTGCCGCAGCACGAGCAGCTCGCTTAGCGGCCTCAGCGGCCTGCTCAGCAGCCTGTTTGGCAGCCTCGTTTGCTTTTTCAGCTGCCTGCTTTGCTTGCTCCGATGCCTTCTCGGCTGCGTGGCTCGATGGCTCGCTCTGCTGGCTGCCGCCCTGGCTTTGCTGGTTGCCACTCTGGCTTTGCTTCGGTGGAGTAGCCGAAGTAGCCCCACTAGCTGCCGAACCATTTGAGGATGCAGCTGGTGTGTTCGAGGCGGCCTGAGTGGCGTTGCTGGTGTTGCTCGCACTAGATGAAGTTGAACCCGCAGCAGCCGAATTTGTTGAGCCCTTGCTGGTCTGGCTTACCGAAGCGGCGCCAGTAGTGGCACCTGTTGAAGTGGATGCAGCCTGGGTCGCGTTGCTGGTATTGGCAGCCGGCACACTGCTTGAACCAGTGGCTGCATAACTGGTTGCCGCCGTTGCGGTACCGGCAGCTGCCGCTCCCGAGGCCTGAGTGGCGTTACTTGTGGTTCCGGCCGCAACCGTTGCCGAAGATTCAGCCGAAACCGCAACATTTGCAACGGAAGCTGCTTTAGTAAGGTAGTCGGTTGTGGTACCGCCGCCGGGGGTAGCTGTTGACACGTTGCTGTGGAAGTCAATCACAGCCATGTCGATCGCTGGCAGTGAGTCCAGCACAGCCTGAGCCAGGTCAATCGATGAACTTGCTGTTTCAGGCGCAGCGGCCAATACGTCTGCCAAAGCGCTTGCAGTTGGGCTGGCAGTTGGGCTGGAAACCTCTGATTGATCACCAGCAGCAACGACGACAGCGAGATCTGTGACAAGTTTCGCAACTTCGGGAGTCACGGTTAAGCCGAATGTGCCGTTCTTTCGGAAGGCTTTACTAGCAGCAGTGAAAAACGAGCTGCCCGCTCCATCTGGGTTCAGAGGTGACATGGCGGCCACCGCCTCCATGCTCACTAGTTGGCCATCGGCGTTGACTAGTTTGCCCTCACTGTTTAGGTGCGTCCCGGGTGGCAGCACAACGCCGGCCGCGGTTCCGGATGCGGAGGCCTGGAGGGTCCCCGATACGTTCGCCTGAATAGAAGGGACGAGCACATAGTTTCCAAGTGCAACTCCACCAAAAAGAGACATGGTGCCTGCAATGCTCATGAAGGTTCTGGCTCCGGCGCTTACCGCGCGAACGGCCGCGAATCCTGACTCACCCATGTCGGTTGGTGGCAGCTCATTAAAGTCTTTTGTTGACATTCGTATCCCCTAGATTCGACCTGACAAAAAAATGGTATTCGGTTAACCGAACATTTCCAAGGGTCAGCAGCCAATTGTTTATAAGGTTCATCTTTTCTTCACTGTTCTGGCGCACAGTAATCAAGCCACAACTTGACTACATTTGAATGGTGCACATATTGATCTTTCTGGACCAGAACCCAGCTTCTCTGGGCGGTGTGCAGGCAAGCGTGCTTTTGCAACAAAAGTATTTGGAACGTGCCGGTCACAAAGTTACTGTTGCCGCCCCAGCCAGCAAGTTCCCTCCCAAGGCCGGACAGATCCTCTACCCAAGTTTTCCTCTCACATTTAACCGCGAATATGCGGCCAACGCTCGCCTTACCCACGCCTACAACTTCATCGTTGCCGAGTTGGCAAAACAACACCAACCGGTGGACGTTGTGCACGTTCAAGCCGACTGGTGGGGTGCACTGCTAGGCGTGGGGTTCGCCAAGCGCCAAAATCTGCCTTTGGTGCACACTCTGCATACTCAGCTCATGATTGGCGCCACCCAAGTCGTGGGTGAATTTGCTGCACGGTTCCTGATTTGGTTGCATTCAGAGGTTTACTCGCGCTGGGTCGAAGACAAGGCATTTAGAGGCCGTGGTAACGGTTGGAACTACTTGCGTCAGGTCTCGAGCCGAGCCAACGCTGTTATCGCACCAAGCGGCCACTTTGCCCGCCTAGCAAAGGAAATGGGTGTGGCGAGCTTCATCCATGTGGTTCCTAC
>CAIYOE010000146.1 GCA_903927775.1 uncultured Micrococcales bacterium
AGGTAGGTAGTCAACAACTGCGTCCAGCATTGGCTGTACACCCTTGTTCTTGAATGCCGAACCACAAAGGATTGGGTAGATCTCCGAGTTGACGGTCATCTTGCGGATGGCCTTCTTGATCTCGGCTACGGTCAGCTCTTCTCCCGAGAAGAACTTCTCCATAAGTGCGTCGTCGGTCTCGGCAACGGTCTCAAGAAGGATCTGACGGTATTCGTCGGCCTTGTCCTTGAGGTCTGCTGGGATTTCCTCGATGGTGTACTTGGCACCCATCTCGACGTCTCCACGCCAGGTTAGAGCGCGCATCTCAACTAGGTCTACAACACCCTCAAAGGTGCTCTCGGCACCGATTGGAAGCTGGATAACTAGTGGACGTGCACCTAGACGCTTGATGATGGTGTCTACGGTGAAGTAGAAGTCTGCACCCAGCTTGTCCATCTTGTTAACGAAGCAGATACGAGGTACGTCGTACTTGTCTGCCTGACGCCAAACGGTCTCAGACTGAGGCTCAACACCCTCTTTACCGTCGAACACAGCAACAGCGCCGTCTAGAACACGAAGCGAACGCTCTACCTCAACGGTGAAGTCCACGTGTCCAGGAGTGTCGATGATGTTGATCTGGTTCTTGTTCCAGAAGCAAGTGGTTGCAGCCGAAGTAATGGTGATACCGCGCTCCTGCTCCTGCTCCATCCAGTCCATGGTGGCTGCACCATCGTGCACCTCACCGATCTTGTGGGTGATACCGGTGTAGAACAAAATTCGCTCGGTGGTGGTGGTCTTACCGGCGTCGATGTGAGCCATGATGCCGATGTTGCGAACCTTATTCAGGTCGGTGAGCACGTCTTGTGCCACTGGGTCCTCCGTAGGGGGTTTGTTTGGTGTCTAAGAAATAAGTACATCCGCCTGTTTAACCGAAGGTAAACAGACGGATGTAATTGCTACTACCAGCGGTAGTGAGCGAATGCCTTGTTGGACTCTGCCATCTTGTGAGTGTCTTCGCGACGCTTCACAGCAGCGCCCAGACCGTTCGATGCGTCGAGGATCTCGTTCATCAGGCGGTCGGTCATGGTCTTCTCGCGGCGAGCCTTTGCGTAGCTAACCAACCAGCGCATAGCAAGAGTGTTGGCACGGTGTGCCTTAACCTCGATAGGAACCTGGTAGGTCGAGCCACCAACGCGACGCGAACGAACCTCAACGGTTGGGCGTACGTTGTCTAGGGCCTTCTTTAGCAGCACAACTGCATCGGTGCCGGACTTCTTGTTAGCGCCCTCGAGAGCGCCGTAAACGATCTGCTCAGCTAGCGACTTCTTGCCATCTAGCAAGATCTTGTTGACTAGCTGCGAAACTACTGGCGAGCCGTAGACTGGGTCGGCTACGACTGGCTTCTTGGTGACTGGACCTTTGCGAGGCATTACTTACCCTTCTTTGCACCGTAGTGGCTGCGAGCCTGCTTACGGTTCTTAACTGCCTGGGTGTCTAGAGCACCGCGGACGATCTTGTAACGAACACCAGGAAGGTCCTTAACACGACCACCACGGACTAGCACCATCGAGTGCTCCTGGAGGTTGTGGCCTTCGCCCGGAATGTACGCGGTTACTTCGATACCGTTGCTGAGCTTGACACGAGCAACCTTACGAAGAGCCGAGTTTGGCTTCTTTGGGGTGGTGGTGTACACACGGGTGCAAACACCGCGGCGCTGTGGGCTGGCCTTAAGCGCAGGGGTCTTGGTCTTGGTGACCTTAGCCGTGCGTCCCTTGCGGACCAACTGCTGAATTGTTGGCACTACTTCTCCTTTTAGAGCTCGAACCACTGCGGCTCGAGGTTTTCTTGCTTGCAAGCATCGGTGCACTCATCAGAGCGATGTTGTGTACACCTAGTTTTTTGGTTGTCCCGCCGGAACGATCCAGGCCGAGGCATCAACAAAAGTGTGCATTAGCACACGCTTGGATAAGCCTAGCCTAAGACGCTCCGACGGGTCAAATGGTTTCTAGATATCTTCGGCTGCAGCCTCAACCGAGTCGCCTGCGTAGGTCTCGATCGAAGTGAAGCTTAGGTCGGTGTGGTTAAACGCGTTGCCATAGTCGAAGTCATCATCGATGCTTTCGGCTGCCCAGATACGGTTAGGGTACTTCTCGTTCTTGGCTTCTTCGGTGGCTTCAACCGTGATGTTGCGGTACTTGGCAAGGCCGGTACCAGCAGGGATGAGCTTACCGATGATGACGTTCTCCTTGAGGCCAACCAGCTTGTCGGACTTGCGGTCCAGAGCTGCCTGAGTAAGAACTCGGGTGGTCTCCTGGAACGAAGCGGCCGATAGCCACGACTGAGCTGCCAACGAAGCACGGGTCATACCCATTACTTCCTGACGAGCCGAAGCCGGCTTCTTGCCCTGCTCTACAGCAGCGCGGTTGGTCTTGGTGAACTTGACGCGGTCCACGATCTCACCAGGCAACATTTCGGTGTCGCCCGAGTCGATAACGGTAACCTTGCCCAGCATCTGACGAACAATAACCTCAAGGTGCTTGTCGTGCAGAGGAACACCCTGCGAACCGTAGATTGCCTGAACACCACGGATGATTTCGGCTGCAGCGTTACGCGCACCCTTGACCATCAACACCTCGTGAGGGATTGGGGTTCCGTCAACCAGGTACTCGCCCGACTTAACTACTTCGCCGTTTTCGACTAGTAGGTCATCCAGGCTAGCAACCGAGATGATCGGAGCAAACGGCGATAGCTTCTTGAAGGTCTTGCTGGTGGTACGCGAGAACGAGTACTGGTTAGCAAGCTCCATGGCCTCTTTCTCTGCCTGCTCGCCGTTAGGGCGAACGTAGACATCGAACTTGGTGGAGTTACCAGCTGGAACCTCGACGATGTCGACAGTACCTGGCCAGAATGCCATAACGGCAACCTTGCCAGCCTGACGCCATCCAACACGAGCCTCTAGGAGGTCGGTTACACCGTTTAGACCCTGGGTGATGTCGTAGGAAATCAGACGCTCAACACGAACCTTCTGACCACCGATGGACTTCAGAATGGTCTGCTTCTTTGCGTTCGAGGCAGCACCACCGGTGTGGAAGGTACGCATGGTTAGCTGGGTTCCAGGCTCACCGATCGACTGAGCAGCGATGATACCTACTGCTTCACCAACCTCAACGGTGTCGCGAGTTGCCATGGAGTCTCCGTAGCACATTGCGCAGATTCCGGTCTCGGACTCACAGGTAAGGATCGAGCGAACAACTAGCTTCTCTACCTTGTTCTTAGGGTCAAGCAGTAGCTCGCAAAGCTCAGAAGTTACCTTCTCGCCTGCCTTAGCAACTACGGTCTTGCCATCTAGAACGTCCTGTGCCAAGAAACGCATGAGGATCTGACCAGACATGGCCTCGATGTTCTCTTCGCGCTTCTTGTCGGCTTCTGCGATTTCTAGCTCGGTAGGTGCCACGTTCGAGTTGATCTCGTAGCTGTAGTGGTTTACCTCACGAAGCTGCTTCAGCGAAAGCTCGATCTGAGTCGAGTCTGCATCCGGAGCCACGAAGGTGTCCAAAACGATTGCCGATACGCCACGCGAAGTCTTGCAGTCGATCTCGCGGACGATTACGTCCTGAGCAACGTCTACTAGACGACGGGTTAGGTAACCAGCAGCAGCGGTCTTCATCGCGGTGTCCGCGTTACCCTTACGGGCACCGGTTGCGTTAATGAAGTACTCGTTGGCGGTTAGACCAAGCAGGTAGTTACCCTTCACAGGCATCGGGGCAAAGTCACCAGACGAAGTGGTTACTGGGCCACGCATACCAATGATGGAACGAATCTGTAGCCAGTTTCCACGAGCACCCGAGGTAACCATCTTGTAGATGGCGTTGTCGTGTGGGATCGAGTCGCGAAGCATGGTCTCGATCTCGGCGGTCTTCTTGAACCACAGGCCACCGAGCTTGTCGCGGCGGTCTAGGTCGGACATAAGTCCGTTGTCGAAGTCCTCTTGAATCTTGGTGTGCTCTTTTTCAGCCTCGAAGATTGCAGAGTTACGCTTTGCCTCGAACTCGCCAGAGTCAAAGTTGGCGTCCGAGATCGACATGGATACACCGGCACGGGTTGCCCAGTAGAAACCGGCATCCTTGATGCGGTCTAGCGACTGCGCTACCTCGGTACGAGGGAACAGGCCAACCATGTCATCGATGATCTTGGTGATCTGCTTCTTGCCAACCTGGCCTTCGGTCCACACGAATCCTGCAGGCAAAGCCTCGCGGAATAGGGTGCGACCAAGGGTGGTCTCAACAAGCTCACCGTTGATACGGATCTTGACTAGCGCGTTTAGCGATAGAACGTGGGTGTCGAATGCCATCTGAGCTTCGGCTACGGTCGAGAAGACCTTGCCCTCGCCCAGCGCACCATCGATCTGGTTGGTCAAGTGGAACAGACCAATGATCATGTCCTGCGAAGGAACAGCAACCGGACGACCATCGGATGGCTTCAGGATGTTGTTCGATGCAAGCATCAGGATGCGGGCTTCGGCCTGAGCCTCAACCGATAGCGGAAGGTGGACTGCCATCTGGTCACCATCGAAGTCGGCGTTGAACGCAGAACATACGAGTGGGTGCAGCTGGATTGCCTTACCTTCTACAAGAAGCGGCTCGAAAGCCTGGATACCCAGACGGTGCAGGGTAGGCGCACGGTTTAGAAGTACAGGACGTTCGCGAATAACTTCTTCTAGAACACCCCAAACCTGTGGGCGACTGCGCTCAACCATGCGCTTTGCGCTCTTGATGTTCTGGGCAAGACCCAGGTCAACAAGGCGCTTCATTACGAATGGCTTGAAGAGCTCAAGTGCCATCAGCTTAGGAAGACCACACTGGTGCAGCTTTAGCTGAGGACCGACAACGATAACCGAACGACCCGAGTAGTCAACGCGCTTACCCAGAAGGTTCTGGCGGAAACGACCCTGCTTACCCTTTAGCAAGTCGGAAAGCGACTTGAGGGCGCGGTTACCGGTACCGGTTACCGCACGGCCACGACGGCCGTTGTCGAACAGTGCATCCACAGCCTCTTGAAGCATGCGCTTCTCGTTGTTGAGGATGGTCTGAGGCACGGCACCTAGGTCGATGAAGCGCTTTAGACGGTTGTTGCGGTTGATCACACGACGGTATAGATCGTTTAGGTCGGAGGTCGCAAAGCGGCCACCGTCTAGCTGAACCATTGGTCGGATCTCTGGAGGAAGAACAGGTAGAACGCCTAGAACCATGCTGGTTGGCGAGGTGTCGCTGTTGATGAACGACTGAACAACCTTTAGACGCTTGATTGCCTGAGTCTGCTTTGCACCCTTGGTGGTTGCAATCTGCTCGCGAAGCACTGCTGCTTCGGCTGCAAGGTCGAAGTCAGCTAGAACAGTCTGAACTGCCTCTGCACCGATCGATAGGTCGAAGTAGTCGCCGTACTGGTAAGCGAAGGCATCGAAGATGTCGTCGTTCTGAAGTAGGGCACCCTTGTCGGCGGTTAGGAATAGACGCCAAGCTAGCTGCTCGCGCTGCAGGCTGTCGCGACGCTCGCGACGACCGTACTCACGAACGATCTTGTCGGTCTTCTTCTTGAACTCGCTAAGAAGGCGCTTTACTTCCTTCTCGTCTGCAACCGAGCGGTTGATTGGCTCGTCGCCGTTTGCCTCTGCGGCGTCGGCTGCTGCTGCATCAGCTGCAGCACGTGCCTTTCCGCTAAAGAAGGCGTCCGGGTTCTTCTCTTCTAGCTTGACAATCTGCTCGATGTCGGCCGCAGGAAGGTTTACCCAAACAGGTGCTTCCCATAGCTTGTCGGCAGGCTGCATCTCTAGACCGTGAACACGAAGTGCGTCGATTTCATCCTGCGCAACAGCGCTGATTTCGGCGGCGCGGTCCTCTAGGATTTGGCGAACACGCTGGATGTAGTCCTCGCGGATCATCGCTTCGTCGTAAGCCTTCTCGTCGTGGTGGACTTCCATCACACGGTAAGCGGCAAAGTAGATGATCTTCTCAAGGTCCTTAGGGGCCATGTTAAGTAGGTAACCCAAGCGGCTTGGAACACCCTTGAAGTACCAGATGTGGGTGACCGGGGCAGCAAGCTCAATGTGGCCCATGCGCTCACGGCGCACCGACGACTTGGTAACTTCTACACCACAACGCTCACAAACGATGCCCTTAAAGCGCACACGCTTGTACTTGCCACAGGAGCACTCCCAGTCCTTAGTAGGACCAAAGATCTTCTCGCAGAAAAGTCCGTCCTTTTCAGGCTTCAGGGTGCGGTAATTGATGGTCTCAGGCTTCTTTACCTCGCCGTGGGACCAAGAGCGAATGTCGTCGGCAGTAGCTAGGCCAACGCGCAGGGCGTCAAAGGATTCAACTTCCATTTTTTTCCTTAATTCCTTTTCTTGATCCGGGTCTAGAACTCGGTGAATTCGTTGTCTACACCGCTGTTTTCGTTGCGGGATAGGTTGATGCCGAGTTCTTCGGCGGCGCGGTCGCCTTCGTCGCGGTCTTCTTCACGAAGGGTTACAACCTGGCCAGCAGCGTTGAGAACCTCAACGTTTAGAGCTAGCGACTGCATTTCCTTTGCGAGAACACGGAACGACTCTGGAATACCAGGGGCCTGGATGTTTTCGCCCTTAACGATTGCCTCGTAGGTCTTAACACGTCCAGTGATGTCGTCGGACTTGATGGTCAGAAGTTCCTGAAGGGTGTGTGCAGCACCGTATGCCTGCAGAGCCCAAACTTCCATCTCACCAAAGCGCTGTCCACCGAACTGGGCCTTACCACCCAGCGGCTGCTGGGTAATCATGCTGTATGGACCGGTAGAACGAGCGTGGATCTTGTCGTCTACTAGGTGGTGAAGCTTTAGAACGTACATGTAACCAACCGAGATTGGCTCAGGGAAGATCTCGCCAGAGCGGCCGTCGAACAAACGAGCCTTACCAGTCTTAGCGACTAGCTTCTTGTTGTTCTCACGCTCCCACTCGTTTGGCAGGGTGCTGTCTAGAAGACCAACAACCTCATCCTTGCTGGCGCCATCGAAGATCGG
>CAIYOE010000147.1 GCA_903927775.1 uncultured Micrococcales bacterium
AGGTAGGTCTGAAACGTTGATTCCCACCATAGCCTCGCCGAGTCCACGGCTTACCTCGGCCAAAACATCTGGGTTGTCATAGAAAGTGGTGGCCTTGACGATTGCCTTGGCGCGCGCTACCGGGTCGCCGCTTTTGAAGATGCCCGAACCAACGAACACTCCGTCGGCTCCCATCTGCATCATCATTGCTGCGTCGGCAGGGGTTGCAACACCACCGGCCACAAACATTACTACCGGTAGCTTTCCTGTGCGAGCTACTTCCTTGACTAACTCGTATGGTGCCTGAAGTTCCTTTGCGGCAACGTATAAGTCATCCTCGTTTTTCGCCGCGAGTGCTGCGATCTCACCGTAGATGGTGCGGATGTGCTTCATGGCCTCGGATACATCGCCAGTGCCAGCTTCGCCCTTGGAGCGGATCATTGCGGCACCCTCGGTGATTCGGCGAAGAGCCTCTCCCAGATTGGTCGCGCCACAAACAAAGGGAACGTCGAACTTCCACTTGTTGATGTGGTGGACGTAGTCTGCGGGGCTCAACACCTCAGACTCATCGATGTAGTCAACCTTGAGGCTCTGCAGGATCTGCGCCTCAACAAAGTGACCAATTCGAGCCTTGGCCATCACCGGGATGGAGACAGCCTCGATGATGCTGTCAATCATGTCTGGATCGCTCATGCGAGACACCCCGCCCTGTGCACGGATGTCTGCCGGAACACGCTCGAGGGCCATAACGGCAACCGCACCAGCGTCCTCGGCAATTTTCGCCTGCTCGACATTGATTACGTCCATAATCACGCCGCCCTTGAGCATTTCTGCTAGGCCGCGTTTGACGAGGGAACTACCGGTAGTTGCGTTGGATTCTGTCATAGTGACAATCCTAAACCAAGCTAAAAAGGCAACTATTCCGAGGTCCCTGGTTTACGGTATCTGGTGCCAGGCCAGGGCAATGTCCTGTCGTACGTCTTCTAGAAGCCTTGGCAGCGCCTTGGTCTGGGCAATAATGGGGAAGAAATTGGCATCGTTTCGCCAGCGCGGAACTACGTGCTGGTGTAAGTGGTCGGCGATACCTGCGCCAGCTACTTCGCCTTGATTCATGCCGATATTGAAACCATGTGAGCCACTGATGTGTTTGAGCACCTTCATCGCTTTCTGAGTCAATAGACCAATCTCGGCAACTTCCTCAGGGCTTGCTTCGTCGTATGTGCTCAGATGGCGATAAGGGCACACCAGCAAGTGCCCACTGTTATAGGGATACAGATTCATCAACACGAAAGCACTCTCGCCACGGTGAACGATGAGACCTTCGGTGTCGGCTTTATCCGGCGCAAGACAAAATGGACAGGCGTCTTTCGGCGGCTGAGTTCCATGCTGAATGTAAACCATTCGGTGCGGAGTCCACAGACGTTGGAAGTTGTCGGGCGTTCCCGGCATCTCCCAATTAGGAACCGCCGAAAACTCCTGATCGTTCACTGTTAGACCTGCGCCTTGTCTTCGATTGACTTGAGGATTCGGGCAACGGCCTCAGCTACCGGTATGCCGTTTTCCTGAGTTCCGTCGCGGAAACGGAATGAAACCGCGTTGTTTTCAACATCCTGGCCACCGGCGATCAGCTGGAACGGCACCTTGGCCAACGTGTGGTTACGGATTTTCTTTTGCATGCGCTCGTCGGAGTCGTCTATTTGAACTCGAACCGCGTGCCTCCGAAGTTGAGCTGCGATGTCGTGCAAGTAATCACTGAAGGCATCGGCTACCGGGATTCCGACAACCTGAACCGGTGCCAACCAAGGTGGGAAATGACCTGCGTAGTGTTCTGTCAGAACTCCGAAGAAACGCTCAATGGAACCAAAGAGGGCTCGGTGAATCATTACTGGCCGTTGCTTGGTGCCGTCTGGCGCGGTGTATTCGAGGTCGAAACGCTCTGGCAAGTTGAAGTCAAGCTGAATCGTACTCATCTGCCAGGTACGGCCAATGGCATCGCGAGCCTGAACGGAAATCTTTGGGCCGTAGAAGGCTGCCCCTCCCGGGTCAGGCACCAACTCAAGTCCAGACTCGGTGGCAACTTTTTCTAGCGTCGCGGTTGCCGTTTCCCAAATCTCATCGCTGCCCACGAACTTTGGGTTCAAAGGGTCGCGAGTCGAGAGCTCGAGGTAAAAGTCGTTTAGGCCGTAGTCCTTGAGAAGACCAAGTACGAAGTTCAACACGTTGGTTAGCTCAGACTCCATGTTGTCCGGAGTCACAAAAAGGTGAGCGTCGTCTTGAGTCATACCGCGAACCCGGGTCAGCCCGTGCAAAACACCAGACTTCTCGTAGCGATAAACGCTGCCGAATTCGAACATCCTTAGTGGCAAGTCACGGTAAGAACGCGCCTGCGACTTGAAAACCAGGATGTGGAACGGACAGTTCATCGGCTTCAGATAGTAATCCTGACCCTGCTTTCGCACGACGCCGTTCTCGTCCACCTCTTCATCCATGCGCATTGGTGGGAACATGCCATCGGCATACCAGGCCAGGTGACCACTGGTCTCAAAGAGGTTGCTCTTGGTGATGTGCGGGCTGTAAACGAATTCGTAGCCGGATTCCTCGTGGCGCTTTCGGCTGTAGTCCTCCATGACGCGACGCATGGTTCCACCCTTTGGATGGAAAACCGCAAGACCTGACCCAATTTCTTCTGGGAAGGAGAATAGGTCTAGCTCAGCCCCCAGGCGACGGTGGTCGCGCTTCGCGGCTTCTTCTAGGCGTTCCTGGTGCGCGCGAAGTTCGTCTTTGCTTGGCCATGCGGTTCCGTAGACACGCTGCAGCTGCTTGTTGTTTTCGTTGCCACGCCAGTAAGCACTGGCCACGCGAGTGAGTGCGTAACCGTTTCCGATCATGCGCGTGTTCGGCAGGTGTGGTCCTCGACATAGGTCGAACCAGACTGTTTCTCCGCTCTTGGAGTCAACGTTGTCGTAAATAGTGAGTTCGCCTGCGCCAACTTCGGCACTGCCCTCGCCTAGATCCGAACCCTTGAGCCCGATTAGCTCGAGCTTATAAGGCTCGTTTGCAAGTTCCACGCGCGCATCGCTGTCGTTCGTGACTCTTCGCATAAAGCGTTGGCCAGCTTGAACGATGCGGTTCATCTCTTTTTCGAGCGCTCGCAAATCCTCCGGGTTGAATGGAGTTTCCACATCAAAGTCGTAGTAAAAGCCATCAGTGATTGGAGGGCCGATTCCCAATTTGGCCTCAGGGTTGATGTTCTGAACCGCCTGAGCCAACACGTGAGCGGCCGAGTGTCGAAGAATGTTTAAGCCGTCTGGGCTACCGATTAGGACGCCCTCGATGATGTCTCCGGCGGCTACCTTGAAAGCAAGATCCTTTAGCTCGCCATTGACGCGCTGGGCAACGGTCGCTCGATCGGTAAAGAGCTTGAAGCCGTCAGTTCCAGGTTCAACTTCTATGGGTTGCCCATCGACGGAAATTTTCATTAGCTGCTCTTGCGACACGTGTGCTCCATGACTGACTCGGATACCTAAATCTTAGCCAGCGAACCCGTCTATGCCTGTTTGCTTAGGTTCGCCTTGCTAGAAAAAACATTGAGGAGCAGGTTTGATTGAGGCATGACGATATCAAAAGCAGTCGAACTTGACGAACAGCTGATCGCATCTAAAGAATTTCAAAAGGCCGCCATGGCCAGCAAGCTCAACTGGCTAAGGGCCGGAGTCCTGGGCGCTAACGACGGAATCATGTCCACTTCTGGGCTCCTCATGGGCGTGGCTGGCGCCACGTCGGATTCAGCCGTGATTCTTTTCACAGGGGTAGCGGCCCTGGTGGCCGGATCTATCTCAATGGCCGGGGGCGAGTACACCTCAGTTTCGGCGCAAAAAGATAGCGAAATAGCCGCTCTAGAAGTTGAGCGAAAAGAATTGGCCGAACAGCCCGACCTGGAACTGCGGGAACTGGCTTGGTATTACGAACAGAAGGGCCTAACTCTCGAGACCGCGACGAAGGTGGCTCAAGAGCTAACTGCCAAGGATGCGCTTCGGGCTCACGCGGAAGCCGAACTAGGGATAGAGCTAGGTTCGCACGCTTCACCCACCTCGGCGGCGCTCTCATCTTTCGTTGCGTTTGCCTCCGGCGGACTGCTTCCGCTGCTTGCCGCCACAGTGCCACCAATGGGTATGCGAATCCCAGCGATAATCGTTGCCGTTGGAATCTCTCTGATTCTGACGGGATTCGTTGGAGCGCGAATTGGCGGGGCCGGTGCGCTAAAACCGATTATGCGCAACCTGCTTATCAGTGCTGCCACTATGGGAGTCACGTACGGCATTGGAATGCTAGTTGGGCACACTGTCTAACCAAGTTGTGGGGCAGCGCCCTTTAGGCCCGCTTTTCGGCGCTGCGGTGGATAAACTTGGAGAGTGATTTCCCAAAAATACGACGTGGTACTTATTGGTGGCGGCATTATGAGCGCGACCCTAGGAACACTCCTTAAGCAACTAAAACCAAAAGTCAATATCGCTATCTTTGAGCGCCTAGATGAGGTTGCACAGGAATCCAGTAATCCATGGAACAATGCTGGCACCGGCCACGCCGCGCTTTGCGAGCTCAACTACATGCCTGATTCCAAGGACGGCAGCCTGCCTGATCCTTCGAAGGCGATCGCCATCAATGAGCAATTCCAACTCAGTAGACAGTTCTGGTCCTGGGCTGTTGAAAACAGCGTGCTTGGAGACCCAACAGAGTTCATTTCTGCGACCCCACACATGACTTTTGTTCGTGGCGCAAAGGATGTCGATTATCTTCGCCGCCGCTTCGAGGCGCTCAAGGATCAACCGCTTTTTGCGGGGATGGAGTTTTCCACTGATCCGTCGAAGATTGCAGAGTGGGCTCCGTTGTTGATTAAGGGGCGAATCGGAGATGAGCCGATTGCGGCAACCAGGATTGACTCTGGAACCGACGTAGATTTCGGTGCCATCACAAATCGCCTCCTGCAAAACCTAGTTGCTTCAGGAGCCCAGTTGACCACGTCTGCAGAGGTGAAATCCCTCAAGAAGCAGTCCGATGGCTCGTGGAACGTGACCGCCAAAACCCAAACTGCTAAAACAACCGTAAATGCCAAGTTCGTTTTTGTTGGCGCGGGAGGTTGGGCTCTGAAACTTTTCCAGCGATCTGGTATCGCTGAGGCGAAGGGGTATGGGACTTTCCCAGTCGGCGGCCAATGGCTAAAGACCGACAACCCAGAATTGGTCGCTCAACACAAAGCGAAGGTCTACAGCCAGGCGTCCGTTGGGGCACCACCGATGTCGGTACCGCACTTGGACACCCGAGTGGTCAACGGCAAAGCGAGCCTGCTGTTTGGCCCTTACGCGACTGCGAACCCAAAGTTCCTAAAGAACGGTTCGATTCTGGATTTGCCTCTCTCGATTCGCCCTGCAAACGTAATCCCCTATCTAGCGGTTGCGGTTGGAAACTTCGGATTGGTTAAATACCTTGTTGGCGAACTTCTTAAATCTAAATCTCGCAAATTTGAGTCGTTGCTCGAGTTCATGCCAACTGCAAAGTCTCAGGACTGGGAGCTGCTCAACGCAGGTCAACGTGCTCAGATCATCAAGAAGGAGGCCGCCAAAGGTGGTGTGCTCCAGTTTGGAACTGAAATAATTACATCGGCAGATGGCAGCATTTCAGGACTCCTAGGGGCGTCGCCCGGGGCATCTACAGCGGTCTACGCCATGCTCGAGGTTCTTCGCAGTGCGTTCAAGGCTGACTTCTCTGTCTGGGAGCCAAGAATCAAGCAAATCATGCCCTCGTTCGGAACTAGCCTGAACGCGGATGCAAAGGCTGCTTCTGCAGCCCTGGCCGCAACCGCGAAAGCCCTCAAACTCTAGGCGTAAACATAGAGAAATCCCCGCCAGGTTACCCTGGCGGGGATTTCTGTTAGTTGGTTACTTGCCGATTACTGTTTCACGAGCATCAGTTGTGAATACCGAGGTCTTGCCAGCAGCTAGATCTGCTTTCAGTGCATCTACGAAGACGTCAACCAGAAGGCCACCAAGAACCTGCTTGGATGGATCGAACTGGGTGTAGCCATCGCCACCGTAAACCATGTAGTCAACAGTTGCCACACTGTAGCTCTTGTCATCCGCAGCAATTGGTGTGCCATCTGCCTTGCTAACTGACACAATGCGCGATCCTGCGGATTTACTGACGTCAACCGTGAACTTCAGCCCCGAAACCTGCGGCCAGCGACCGGCTGTTGGGTACTGAGATACACCGTTCTCGAGTGCGGCCCAAAGGTTTTTTCCAGTGATGTTGACCATGCTCACGGTGTTTCCGAATGGGAAGATGGTGTACGCATCGCCAAGAAGAACGTCGTACGGACCGGACGAAGAACTGGTTGGACGAACGAAACTCGTAACGGCTGTGGCATAGCCCTTAGCCGGAAGGGTGTCTCGAATTCCACCACCGTTGATGAGGGCGAAATCAGTCTTGTAACGAGTCCTTAGTGCGTCTGCCATGTAGGAGCCGATTGCAGCTTCGCCAGAACGCTCAACTGCAGGAGTTCCACCGCGAGGTGCAACGCTGGCCACGGTTCCGATCTTGACGTCATACTTAGCGCCAAGCTGAGCCTTGTAGCCAGCAATCATTGAGGCAACATCCGAGTCGGGAGTGTAGTTTGCAGCGGTTACTGCCGCCTTGTCGATGTATTCAGTTGAGGACCCAAGAACCTTGTGAGCCTTAGTATCGACGCAAATCTGAGTCCTGGTGTACTCGACACCGGAGTTGCGTACCTCAGCAACGCTGGTTCCGCCCAGAACGGAGTTGTACTTTTGGTGGGAGTGGCCACCGAAAATCGCTGCAACGCCCTTTAGACCCTTACCGTAGTCCACAAGAGGACCGACCGCATTTGGTCCCAAATCCATGTTCCAACCGTTGTGAGCCACGACGACAACGATGTCCGCTCCAGCCTTCTTAGCGGCATCCACTGCCTTCTGTCCGGCGGCAACACTGTCATCGAAGGTGATTGTCTGCTTACTTCCTGCCTTGTTGATGTAGTCAAGGTTTCCAGGGAAGACTTCAACCGAAGTATCAGGGGTGTTCAGCGAGACAACACCAACCTTGAGGCCTAGGCGGTTAATAATGGCGTATGGCGCTGGGTTGTGAACTGCTGCAGGAACGGTCAGACCCTCGAGGGAACTGTAGTTCGAGCCGACCCACTGGAAATTTGACGCAGCGATGAACTTCTTTACATGGTCAAGGTTGCGGTCGTGTTCGTGGTTTCCGAATCCGGCAACGTCAATCTTCATTCCGTTCATGGCCTGGATTGTTGGAATTTCTTCAAACTGGCTCGAGATAGGTGGTGCAGCACCAAAGTTATCTCCAGCTGTAACAGTTACAGTTCCGCCCTTGACTGCTGCGCGGTCTGCGGCGAATGCCGTGGTAAGAACCGCCGCTCCAATGTTGGTGCTCGAGCTTTCAATTGCGCCATGGAAGTCGCTGAACTGTAAAACCTGGACGGACTTGATGGTTACTGGAGCGAATCCCCCACTAATGCTGATTGGTGAAGTTACCGTAGGAACTGACTCACCGTATTCATTAACTGCCTGAACCTGAGGGGTTACCTGTGCTTTGTTCTTGAAAACTGGCATGTTTGCCGAAGTAGCATTTGCTCCAACGATGATCGGGCAAGCACCAGGACCAGCCGAGATCACGTAGTTGGTAACAGCTGGGTTCGCAACTACTGGACTCCAGTGGACGGTGATGCCGGTCTTAGCTGCCACTGCGTAAACGTTTGCAGGAGCGTCAGGAACCGCGTAGGTAACATCAGCGTTTGATGCCGTTACGGGCACCAGGATGGTTGCAGCTACAGCAACCGAGGCAGCGAAAGCGGCAATTGCGCGCTTGAATACGAGTGTGTTCATGCCTCGAACTTAAGTAGTGACCATAAACTCTGTTAGCCGTCGAGCCGAATGGGTGTTGAACAATCGCTTAAGTCTTTGTTCACTAGTCGTCGCAAACAATTTCAGGCATTTCATGTTTACTTGGAGGGTGAGTAAGCAAAGCATCTTCGATGAAATACAGAGCCTCTTCGAAACGGCTAAAGCCAAAGAATACCTGGGCGAAGACATAA
Organism: uncultured Micrococcales bacterium; assembly: GCA_903927775.1. Taxonomy (GTDB): domain Bacteria; phylum Actinomycetota; class Actinomycetes; order Actinomycetales; family Microbacteriaceae; genus Rhodoluna. Next base: position 8,102 of record CAIYOE010000147.1, read on the forward strand.
CTCTCATAGAGCACATGGTGCAGTGCGGGGACTTAGCCAAATTGAACCGAGCCCCTGATTGGCTCGTTGTCGCAGCTCTACTACATGATTTGGGCCACATTTTGATACCAGATGCCCAAGAGGCCCAAGACGCTGGTTCGGACCGCCACCACGACGAAGTCGGCGCCTCATGGCTCGCACAACGTTTTCCGAGCAACGTAGTTCAGGCAGTAAAGCTTCACGTCGATGCCAAGAAGTACTTGGTCGCAACTAATCCTGAATATTTCGAAAAACTCTCGGATTCAAGCAAGAAAACGCTGGGAATACAAGGTGGTGCGTTTAGCGCCAAGGAATGCGAAGAATTCCTGAGGCAAGATTTCGCCAATGAGGCCATTCAACTGAGAATTTGGGATGACGCTGCAAAGGTCCGAGGGATGTCAGACGCTACCCTAGACCGCTTTCGCCACGAAATTCAGAAGGTGGCTTCTCAGGGTTAGAAACCTGACTAAGCCCGCCGGTTCGGACTATTTTTGGTGGTCGATACTGGGATCGAACCAGTGACCCCTTCCATGTCAAGGAAGTGCGCTACCGCTGCGCCAATCGACCATCTACGGCTTGTGACCTGGAGGTGAAGACGGGATTTGAACCCGTGTAGACGGCTTTGCAGGCCGCTGCCTCGCCTCTCGGCCACTCCACCATGTGAGTGGGCTTTCGCCTACTTCGAGCGGATGACGAGATTCGAACTCGCGACCCTCACCTTGGCAAGGTGATGCTCTACCACTGAGCCACATCCGCGTTGTGTTCGCTTCCGAACACTTGTTATACATTACCCACAAAGCCAACTTCGCGCAAACCCAAACGGGTTTATTGTTGGTACGTGATTTCAGAAATTGGCAAGGGCTCCCCCATTGATTTCCTTTTGGCCTACGGGTGGGGAATTTTGCTTTTCGCAATGCTCATTGGTTCGGTTGGCATCGGTGTTTACTGGATTGCAATCACATTGAAAGAGAAGATACAAAAGGACCAAGGCGTTCAGCGCCTCAAGACAATCGGCCTAACACTTGTAATTTTGGTGGCCATCGGGTTAGCCGTCTGGCGAAATACTCAACCATTGAACTGAGTTCAGGCCACGCCTAAAGCCGCTATGTAAGCTAAGGCCACAGGCAGAGGGCTGTTTAACTTCTTCCCCAGCTCCAACGCGGATCGGTCGCGCTGTAGGCGCTCTCACCGTGGATCACCGAGTCGACACCGGCGATTTCATCGGTGCTGGTAATTCGGAATCCAACAGTTTTCTGGATCACCCAGCCAATCGCGTACGACATGCAAAAAGCGAAAAGCCCAACGACCACTGCCGCTAATACCTGCCGTCCGAGTTGCAGTGGCCCGTAGCCGAAGAACAACCCGACACCTCGACCAAATAGACCGATGTAAGTGGTTCCGATGAGGCCTGCGACAAGGTGAATACCAACTACGTCTAAAGAGTCATCGAATCCGAGCTGCCACTTCAGTTCGATGGCTAGTGCACAGACAACACCGACGATTAGGCCAAGCAGCAATGCCCAAATTGGGTCCAGGTAAGCACAGGAAGGCGTGATGGCAACCATTCCGGCTACAGCTCCAGAGGCGGC